>SYEN01000263.1 GCA_005800795.1 Burkholderiales bacterium
CGCCATCGCCACTGCCATGCCCGCCCAATCGGTGGTCACTGTCAGCTGGTGTTCAACGCCAAGTTCTTTTGCCAGATGCGCGAAGAGAGGGCCGAAGGCTTTTTTCGTATCGTCAGCGACCGGCAACAGCGGGCCCACAGCAAAGCGAAGGGGCTTTCTGGTTTGCGCGAACGCCGGTGAAAGTGCAGCAGCAGCCACCCCAGCCACAAATCGTCTTCGTGTAGTCACGAGCTTCCCTAGTAGCTGAGGCTAGGGCACGCCTCTCCCATGAATTCCACCACCTTGGCACCGCCCGCCATCAACGCACCGGGCACCAGATTGTTTTCATCGAGGCCGCGTTTCTTCAGACACGGCGTGCACACATAAATTTTGCCACCCGCGTTGACGAAATTCGTCATCAATTCCTTCAGCGGCGCGAATCCCGCCTCATGCACCTCATCGGCATAGCCCTTTTGCGACAGCCGTACGCCGTCAAGACTCAGAAACATCACCACGTCCTTGTCGCTGGCCACCGCCGCGTTGGCGACCACGAAAGCCACGGTTGCGCGATCGGCGTCATCCTTCGCTCGCGTCAAGCTAATGACAAATTTTCCGGCCATAAAAGACTCCTATAAAATATTCAATTAAAACATATACTTACGCAACACTTATCCCTCGCGCTACGCGGGCACCCGCGCGCGTATCCAGTAGCGCGCGGCAGTCGTATCCGCTTGCAGCAATTGGTGGCCTGTCATGCGGCAATACGCCGGAATGTCTTCACGCGCGCCCGCGTCACGCGCAATCAGTTCCAGCACTTTGCCGGGCATTGCATTGAGCTTTACGCGCAGCGCCATCACCAAATCACCGCAGCCCAGGTCGCCAGCGTCCCATAGCGAGTCGCTTGCGATTTGCGTGTCAGCCGAGGCGTCGTGGAGGATCTTCATGCGGGGAATGTTTTGCATCGGCGAGGCTGGAAATCGTGACCGGGATGATACGCCATCGGTCGCCGCCGCTGCGGCCTTCCTTCCAACATTTCCCGCGGATTTTCATACTTTTGCAAGGCAGGCGCGGCTTGCATACAATGTGCCCTTGTTCTCCCGAGGTTGCCCGCCCCATGCCACAAAGCTACATCGTCGATTCCGCCAACGCCCCCTGGAAACGCAGCGTTTCCGAGGGCGTGGCGTTTGCCTGCCAGTTGCTGCTGTCGGGTGAAGACGGCGGGCCGGAGGCGATGCGCTTTCGTTTTGACGACTGCCCCTCGGTGTATGCGCACATGCATCTGACCTCGCAATTTCAGTTGCTGCTTAACGGCGCGATGGATTTCCCGCGCGGCGTGAAGCACCTCGAATCGCTGGCGATTCATTACACCGATCACAACATGCCTTACGGCCCGTTCGCCGTGTCCGGCGGCCACGACATGCTGGTGCTGCACCCGCGCGCGGGCGGCATCATTGCGATGGGCAATCTGGAAGCACGGCGGCAGATTAATCTGACGGGGCGCCTGTATGCCGCGCTGGCGGCAGACATGCAGTGGCAGCCCATTCCGCGCGGCGAACCCGGCGTGGACACCGGCAGCTTCAAATTTCTGATCCCGCCCGATTACGGCCCCGCCGCCGTGGTCACGCGCAACCCGGCACACGCGGCGCTCACCATGCCCACACCGCTTTATGGGCGCTTCGAAGTCGTGCTTGAAGGCTCGGTGCTGATGGACGGCCAGGAAATCGGCCCGCCGGGTTTTCGCTATGTGCGCAGCGATGAACCGGTCGAGCCTATAATCACTGGAAACGCGGGTGCATCCGTGGCATTCTTGACGTTCGACAAGGATGCGCTCGAAGGCGGTATCACCGGCGAAGGCCTGTCGGTGGAAGCCGCGGCGGCGATGGCTAGAGCCATTTGAACCAGCGTACGCCACTTGAACGGTTGGAATTCTTGAAAAGAGGAGGTCTATGATGACTACAACCGTTGAAGCCAAAGACACTACGAATGAATCCGCGAAGGAGCCGTTTCGCGTCGCCGTATTCGCGGATTTTGTCTGCCCCTACAGCTTTCTCGCGGTGGAACAAATCGACCGCATCGCGCGCGACTACGGCGTAACGCCTATGTGGCGCCCGCACTGGCTGCACCCCGACACCCCGCCCGAAGGCTGCCCGCGCGACAGCAGCGCCGACGCGCTCGCCAAGGCCGAACGCCGCAACGCGTGGATGAAAGAAATGGCGCCCGATCAATTCGCGCGCATCCAGCAATACCCCGAAAAACGCCAATACAGCTTCCGCGCCTTTGAAGCGCTCGAATTCGCCAGTGACTACGGCCTGGATTTCCCCTACAAAACAGCGATCTACGATGTGATGTGGACCGAAGGCGGCGACATCGGCGACATCGACACCCTGCTCAAAGCCGCCGAACGCGTGGGCCTCGACGCAGACGAACTCGAAACCGCACTCGCCGAAGGGCAATACACCGAGCGTGCGCTTGAAGCCTGCAATCAGGCACGGCGTATTGGCATTACTAGCACGCCTACGATTTTTTTAGGACGCACGCGCATTAACGGCTGGCACTATTACGAGGTGTTGCAATCGGTGCTGGAGAAGCAGGGCGTGCGGCCTTTGGAGGCGGTGTTGCAGAGCTAGACGCTTCGCGACTGTTCCACAGCGCTTTCTGGAAAAAAGTGAGTAGCCCGCAAGGAGCGTAGCGTATTGCGGGGAGGAAGCGCCGGTACCCCGGATTCGGCGGCTACCCGTTTGAACTACACGTATTTGTTGATCATTCAAATGAAGCCCATGCCATCTGACGACGGAGAGAGCGACATCAACGATGATCAATTTCTGTCCGCTATCAATGCCGATCTTGAGCAAGCAAAAAAGCAAACCGACAACAAGCTTCTGATTGCACTCGCCGCAATTGTTTCAATCTTATTCTTGACCGAACGACTTTCGGATAAAAACTCTTGGCTTGAAGGTCTGGCCGTTGTAGCTTGTATCGGAGCCATTGGCTACACTATATATTCCGTCGTTCGTCGCAGTAGCGCCATTACGGCAAAGTATGGACTAATCTGCCCAGTGTGCAAGCATATGCCAAGGGCGCATATGATTCTTTCTGCTGCAACCACTCACGGTTGCGAGAAGTGTGGAGCACGACTATTGATCCAACACAGTCACCATAGCCCGTAAGGAGCGCAGCGTATTACGGGGGCAATGTGGCGATCCCGTAATACGCTGCGCTCCTTACGGGCTACGGATTTACGGGCAACGGGCCGTGCTACTTCGCCAACGTTCTGCCCGGAAACACATCCTCAAGCACCGCCCCCGCTGCCTTGATCATCAACTTGGCCGCATAGCCGACCGACACCAGCGCAAAACCTTTGGCCACCGCCGCTTTGGCGACTTCCACGCTGCCCGCGTAAGTACCAGCAACAATCGAATTTTCTTTGGCAATCGCAATGGAATCGTCCATCGCCTTGATCACGCGCGAGTCAGAGGCGATATAGGTGGGTTCGCCGCCGTAATCGATGGTGAGATCGTTGGGGCCGACGTACAGCATGTCGGGGCCCGGCGTGGCGGCGATGGCGCGCATGTTTTCCACGCCTTTAACGGTTTCGATCAGCGCGATTTTGATGATCTGCCGCTCGTATTCCTGAAAATAATCCGGCCCGCCGTATAACAGCCCGCGCGTCGGCCCCCAACTGCGCGTGCCGCGCGGCGCGTAACGGCACGCGGCAACGAAGCGCTCGCAATCTTCAACGGTTTCGATCTGCGGGCAAATCACGCCATAGGCGCCTGCGTCGAGGACAAAACCGATTTCCGCCGGATCGTTTTGCGTGACACGCACCAGCGGCGCGCCCGCCCCCA
This sequence comes from Burkholderiales bacterium, assembly GCA_005800795.1. Classification (GTDB taxonomy): domain Bacteria; phylum Pseudomonadota; class Gammaproteobacteria; order Burkholderiales; family SG8-41; genus UBA5216. The sequence continues at coordinate 3,825 of SYEN01000263.1, forward strand.
GCGACAAAACTTGCAGCACCTGCACCGCCGTGGCCCGATCAATCAAACTGTGTTGCAGATCCAGCACAAAGGCATCGTATGGCAGCTTGACCAGCCCCTCCACCGACACCGGCCAGCCGATGTCGATCCACAGGCACGAGGCGGCCTCGCCACGTGCCCATCGTTCCCGTAACAGATTTCTGCGCATGGCTCGAACGCTACGTGTGGCTGAGGTACGTTACGCTGCCGCAGCTGCGCCAAACTCAAACAACGACGTGCGAAAAAACTTCCGCAACTGATTCTTCGGATAATCGTCGCGGCCACTGTGCCAGGCACAGCGGTTCTCCCACATGATGGTGTCACCGACCTGCCACTGCTGCTCCCACTGAAACTCCGGGCGGGCGCCCCAGGCACACACCTCGTCGATGAATTCGTCGCTTTCGCTTTGCGATAGGCCGATGATGTTCAGCGTGTGGTGCGGGTTGATAAACAACGCCTTACGTCCGGTTTCGGGGTGCTGCCTGATCACCGGGTGAATGACGGTGCCCATTTTTTGCAGATCGTCACCACCTACGATGCCCTGCGTATGGTGCTTGCGCCCGCGCAGCCGGTGCACGGCGAGTTTACCTTCGGCGCGGCGTTTGAGCGCCTCGGGTAAAGTGTCGTAGGCCATATACATATTGGCAAATGCGGTGTTGCCGCCGCGATCCGGCAGCGCCACCGCGTGCAGCATGGTGGCCTTGGGTGATTCCTGAAGGTACGTGCCATCCACATGCCAGCCCACGCCGCGCTCGGCGCCGACCTTGTCGTAATTACCCTGCGCATCCTGATTGGTCATGATCACGACTTCTGGCACGGCGGCATCCCGGTAATTCTTCGCCACGTGCGGACGCAGAACGCCGAAACGCGCGCTGAAATCCCGCAACTGCACTGTCGTCATCGGCATATCCCGAAAGCGCAGCACCAAGTGATCCAGAAACGCATCGTTAATGGCCTTGACATTGGCTGCGTCCAGCGGCTTGCACGGATCAAAGCCGCCCACTTCCGCGCCCAGCGGGCCACCCAGTTTTTTCACTTCAATCTTTGCTGCCATTTTCACCCTCGCCTGAAAAGCGTTCGGTTCCTACATCTTCCCACCCGCCATGGCAATCAACAACCGATAGCGCTCCACCTCGGCCTTCGTAAACGCCGCAAACTCACGCGGCGGCGCCAAATCAATGTCGATGCCTGTGGCGGCCAGACCAGCCATCACCTTGCCATCCGCCATGGTCTTGACCAGCGCGGCGTATATCGTATCAACGATACGCGGTGATGTGCCAGCCGGCGCATAAAAACCATGCCAGGCAATGGCAGAGAAATCCGCAATGCCGGCTTCGATCACAGTCGGCACGTCAGGTAAATAGGTCGCCCGCTTCACTCCCGTGGTGGCAAGCAGCCGCGCCTTCCCGGTTTGCAGCAGGGGCATCAGCGGCTGGTAGGGATAGAACATCATGCTCACCGCACCGCTGGCAATATCAACAAACGCCTGCGGCACGTTGTTGTACGGAATGTGCCTGATATCCACGCCGGCCTTGTTGTTGAACAACGTGCCCGACAGGTGCGCAGTGGTGCCGTTGCCCGACGACGCGTAGTTAAGCACGCCGGGCCGCGCCCTGGCGTATTTCACCAGGTCCGCTACGCTCTGAACCGGCAATCCCGTCGATACGGCCAGCACGAAGCTCGCGCTGTCCACGCGCCCGACCGGGGTGAAATCCTTGATCGGATCGTAAGCGAGATTCTTGTAAAGATGCGGCGCCATGCCATGCGTGGGCGCGTTGCCCATCAACAGCGTGTAGCCATCGGTCTGCGCCCGCGCCACCAGTGTGGCGCCAATGGTGCCGCCTGCCCCGCCACGATTATCAACCACCACTTGCTGGCCGAGAATCTCCGAGAACTTGGGCATGATCTGCCGCGCGGTACCGTCAATATTGGAACCGGCGGCGAAGGGCACGACCATGCGCAAGGGACGATTGGGGTATTCCGCAGCGATCACTGCCTCGCATCCAGCGGTCAATCCAACGCCTGCGAAAAGCAAACACTGCAGAACACTACGCAACGCCATTTCACCTCCCGCGTTTCTTGCCTCACGCCGCTATTATCCCCTGATCGCGCAAGCGCCCCAACTCGCTTGCCGAGGTGCCCGCCAACGCCATCAAAATGCATTCCGTATCAGCCCCCAGCAGCGGTGCGGCAGCGGGCGCCAACATCGCGCTTTGCATGAAGGTCAACGGGCTACGCACGGAACGTACCGTGCCGAGACCGGGCTGCTCAACCTCGCAGAACAAAGGATTCGCCAGCGAGCAACGCGGGTCCTCGTGCACTAGTTGCGTGAAATCCTGATAAATGCCCTACAGCACGCTGGTACGCTCGAACGCGGCCTTGATATGCGTTAGCGTGCGCTCGGCGAACCACGGCTCCAGCACCGCTGCGATTACATGGCGCGCCGCGAAGCGCCCGCCTTCGGTGGATAAATCAACGTTCATCAACGGGCCGATCATGTCAAACTTTGACGTGAGGCCGGTGGCTTTGCCAATAGCCTGCCATTGACGATCCGATATTGCCACCAACATCACCTCGCGCTGATCGGCAGTTTTGAAGTTGCGGCCGAAAGCGCCGTACAAATCATTGCCCATCGGCTCGCGCGAACTGCCATTGATCTGCACATCGGCGATGTAACCGAGATTCGCGATGGTGGCGAGCATCACATCCGACAACGCCACCACCACCTCCTGCCCCCGGCCCTCGATGCGGCGCACGCGCTCCGCCGCCAGCAAGCCGGTGGAAAGATAGATGCCCGCCGACACATCCCACGCCGGCAGCACATGATTCACCGGCTCCTTGTTGGGGCCGGTGGCGATCGGGAAACCACTCGAACAATTGATGGTGTAATCCATCGCCGCCGAGCCATCATAGTTGCCGATCAAACGCATCATGATGAGATCGGAACGGCGCTTCGCCAGCGCCTCGTAACTCATCCAACCCTTGGCCGGCAGATTGGTGATGACGATGCCCGCGTCCGCGCCCGGCGCGCAAATGATGTCAGCGGCAAGCCGCTGGCCTTCGGGTGTATCCAGGGCCAGCGTGACGGACTTTTTGCCTTTGTTGAGACTGGCCCAGTAGATGCTGTTGCCGTTGGGCGCCAGCGGCCAGCGGTGGTAATCGATATTGCCTCCCAGCGGATCGATGCGGATCACCTCGGCGCCCAGTTGCGCGAGGGTCATCGCGCCCAGAGGTGCGGCGATAAACGCGGAGATTTCGACGATGCGTAGTCCCGCCAGGGGGGCGTTCATCGAAAGTAGTCCTCACTCGCCTTCAACGCAGCATCCAGCCCTCCATGACGCACCTCGCGCAGAAAATTAAATTCCCCCTCGCGGAAATGCACATTGCTGGCCCACGCGCCCACCGCCGTGGCGGTGGCGAAGCCGGTGTTGATATGCATCTTGGCGAGCGAGGCAAACACCACATGCTTCTCAGTAATGATGCCGTCGCGCATCACCTGCGTGCAGAACGCCGCTGTTTTTTGTACTGTATCGTTTAACTCCGAATCGCTCACC
>SYEN01000264.1 GCA_005800795.1 Burkholderiales bacterium
AGGAACCGCAAAAAAAGCACTTGCGACCCCTCAAATAGTTGGCCGCACAGCTAAAAACCGTGTGTCCGCCGCTTGTTTTCACTCTGGTAACCATAGGTATCCTCTAGGATACTTTGGTTACGAAACGCCCTAATTACCAATACATATAGTTATGTAACTTTAAAGCATGCGATTCGGAATTTTTGAAGTTAGAGGTGTTGAAGTCATTGGCGTCGGCGAAGAAGGTATGGCTTGACCTAGACAGCATTTCCGAGAAAACAAAGGCCGATGGCGATTACATCCTCCCGCACTAGCAAAGTATATTTCGGGTGGACTTCGTCGTCAGCAATTTGGCAACACTGTCAGTGGATTTGTACTGGCTTTGGAAATAGCAGACTTTGCCAAATGGGGCGAAGGAACTTATTGCAAACCCAACACGCCACCATCCTATAAGCCAAGCCGGAGGGATCGCTGGGCTTTCGGTCAGCTTGATTGGTCCAAGTTTCAGCATATGTCACTCACTCAACAGTATCAAGTTTTTGGCGCTTGTCTGCTGAGTGTTATACGTGGCATTAGAGGTGCTCGGAGAGTACCAAAGGATTTCGATGTAGATGCGTTTGCGGAGAGAGTTGAACGAATCCTACAGGCAGGCCGCGCGTCACGATTCACTCGAACTGCCGCTCTATCCCGCTCGCGCTAAATGCGCGACGATGTTAGAGATGGACGCCCTTATACAGTACTTGTAGGGCGCATTAACCGAAGGGCAATGCGCCGAATGAGTTGCGTCGCGTGAGACATACGGCGCAATGCGCTTCGCTTATTGACGCCCTACTACATTGCGGGTTACGCGCGTTGGAATATGCGCTATCAAATAAGTCAATTAAAACAAATATTTACGTCTCGGCAGATTTAATTCGTCGTCGGCCCCTTAGAATTTCCGCCGGGGGTTGACAAACCTCAAGCATAATCCGCGTCTCTTGAGGTCGGGCTGGTCAATACATGATGTCTATACCCCAGCCCAGCGCGCTAGCCGCGATGTTCAACTGGTACCGTGCCTCACCAACCGATGTGCCGGCGATGGACGCCATGATCGAGACGACCGACTTCCTGCAAAAACCCTTTCCAAAACTCCATGTCCCGACGCTGAGCGTCTGGGGGATGAAGGCCCCGGCCTTGCTGCCCTGCCAACTTCTGCTCATTGAGGAATTTGTGCCGGATGCGACGGTGGTGCGCATCGACGATGCAGGGCATTTTTCTCCGTGGGAAGCACCCGAAGCTGTTACCGCCGCGATGCAGGAGTGGCTGCCATGAGCCGCCATCACCTTTTCCGCGCGCGTGAAGCGCACGACCATTCGCGGGTCACCTATATAGAGCTCTTCTTCGACCTCGTCTTTGTCTTTGCGATCACACAGCTGTCGCACCGGCTGCTCGATCATTTGTCGCTGATCGGCGCAGTTGAAACATTGGTGCTGTTCTTGGCGGTCTGGTGGGTGTGGATATACACCAGCTGGGTCACCAACTGGCTCGACCCCGACCGGGCGCATGTGCGGCTGATGCTGATTGCGATGATGATCGGTGGCTTGGTGCTATCTGCCGCCATACCAAAGGCGTTTGAAAGCAACGGCCTGCTGTTCGCCATCGCCTATGTCTCAATGCAGCTGCTGCGCACCGCCGATATGGTCTGGGCGTCTACGGGGGTGAATGAAGGGCGACGGCGCAACTTCATACGCATCTGCTTTTGGTTTTTGCTCGCACTGCCCTTCTGGATCGCAGGTGCCTTCGCCGAGCGCGAGTTGCGGTTGGTGCTGTGGGCAGCGGCTGTCGCCATCGAATATGTCGGGCCATATGTGCTGTTCCATACTCCCGGCATGGGGCGATCCACTCCCGCAGACTGGGACATTTCAGGCGCGCATATGGCGGAACGGTGCGCGCTTTTCATCATCATCGCCTTGGGCGAGGCGGTCCTGGTGACGGGCGCGACCTTTGCCAAGTTGGCGCATGACGCAGCCACCTGGGCGGCGTTCCTCACCAGCTTCATTGGAAGCGCTACAATGTGGTGGATCTATTTCGATATCGGCGCGTCGCGGGGCTCTCTGATGATTACGCAAGCCGAAAATGTCGGATTGCTGGCGCGCACCGCTTATACCTATTTGCACCTGCTGATTGTTGGCGGGATCATCGTGACGGCTGTGGGCGACGAGATGACGCTCGCACACCCTGTCGGCCATGCCGAGCTTCCGACCGTGCTGACGATTGTCGGCGGGCCGTGGCTGTTCCTGATGGGTAATCAGGCATTCAAATGGATCACATCGGGCGCGAAATGGCCGCCACTGTCGCATGGCGTTGGGTCGGTCGCGCTGGTCGGTGTTGGCGTCGCGGGCTGGTTTGGCCATTGGCAACCGCTGACGCTCGGAATCGCGGCGACGTCTGTGCTGATTGCGACCGCCATTTGGGAATGGCTGTCCGCGAATGGAGGATGGCAGCGGTGGGCGCCGTGGATGGCGCCGTTATTCAGTCGGTTGCGCTGATCCAGTTGATCGTGGCACCACGCGGATGGCAGGTCGCAAAGTGCATGGCATGCTCGCCAGGCCACAAGGTCAGTCGCAATTGCATCGGCCCCACAATTCGCAAGCTAGGGGCGGGTCTAGCTAGGTAGCATTCCTATCTTCTAAACCTCGTTGTCAGGCACTCCCTTTTACCTGATCGTTCGCAACTAGTTGTTTTTATTGAATTATTTAAGAGGTAAGTACAAACACTCGCTTCGCTGCGTGATTGGCGCGCAAGGCGCCAATCACGCAGCTTCCCACTATTACACTCAGACGATCAGTTAAGTCGAGTGCGAAGAGAACGCCACTGTCCCCGCACGCGCCGTGTCATCGGTCTTGATGTTGACCAGCGCCACCATGCCCTCATCGACTTTCTTCTGCGCGCGCACCAGCGCCGGGCCGATATCTTCCGGCTTTTCGACATATTCGCCGTAGCAGCCCAGCCCTTCAGCCATTTTGTCGTAACGCGTGAAGCCGAGGTTGCGTCCGGTTTTTTCGCGCTTGGGGTCGGCTGTCCAGCCGCCGTTCAAGCTGATGACCACGAGTATGGGAATCTTATGGCGCACCGCCGTGTCGAGTTCCATCGCGTTGAGACCAAACGAGCCGTCGCCGTGCACCACGATCACCTGCTTGTCGGGGCAAGCGACTTTCGCGCCCACGCCGAAGGGCATGCCCACGCCCATCATGCCAAACGGGCCGGAATTCAGCCGGTGCGCGGGTGAAAATGTCGGCATCGATTGGCGGCCATAATTCAAAATTTCCTGCCCGTCCACCACCAGAATCGCGTCGCGCTTCATGAAGTTTTTGACTTCTTCGCACAAACGCAGCGGGTGGATCGGTGTTTTGTTCATCGCCATGCCGCCGCCGGTTTCGCCTTTTTTCTTGGCTTCGCCCGCCGCCAACTTTTCGCGCCACGGCGCGTAGTTTTTGGCATCGACGCGGCCCGCCATCGACGACAGCATTTGCTGCAACACCGCCTTGCAATCGCCGACGATGCCGATATCCACCTTACGCGGCGAGCTGGCGATTTCGTCAGCATCGATATCAATGCGCGCAATCGTCGCACCCGCAGCAAAACGCGGGGGTGCTGCGTGGCCGATGATGTAATTCATGCGCGTGCCGATGATCAGAATCAGATCGGCGTCACGGAACGCCGACGAGCGCATGGTGAGGAACGACAACGGATGGTCATCGGGCAACACACCACGGCCTTGCGGCGTGGTGTAAAACGGAATACCCGCTTTTTCGACGAACTGCGTCAGTTCCGGCCAAGCCTGCGACCAGATCACACCGCTGCCGGTGAGGATGATTGGGTTCTTCGCCTTGCCGAGCGCAGCCATCAACTTGTCGAGCTGACTCTGCTCGCCCACCGGGCGCGGGCGCAGCAGCGAGCGGCCCGACAAATCCCACTGCACTTCTTCTTCCGGGCATTTGCCGTAGAGAATATCGGCCGGCATGTCCAGATACACCGGCCCTGGCTTGCCGCCCATCGCCTTCTGGAAAGCCGTGTTGACCATTTCGGGGATGCGGCGGATTTCAATCGCCTGCCCCACCCACTTACAGCAGCCGCGCATGATGGCGACCTGATCGATTTCCTGAAACGTCTGCCGCCCAAATTGATGAATGGCACTGGAGCCGCCGATGGCCACCACGGGCGCGCAGTCGATCAGCGCGTTGGCCATGCCGGTGGTGAGATTAATCACACCGGGGCCGCTGGCGGCCATGCACACGCTGGGCTTTTGCAGCAGGCGGCTGTACGCCTGCGCGCTCAGTGCCGCCGCTTGTTCGTGCCGCACGTCGACCATGCGGATGCCTTCCTTGGCGCACGCGGTTTCGGCGTGCTGCATCGGCCCGCCCATGATGTAAAAAATGTGCTCGGTGCCTTCATTCTTTAACGCCCTTCCCAGAATTTCATTGCCGGTAATGTCTGCCATGATGGTTCTCCTTTAAGTGGTTGCGTACGTGAGTCTAACCATCACGACGCGGTGATCTTGTCGGCGCGCAGTTTCGCTGCCTCTTCAGCGCCGATGCCGAGCCAGTCTTTCAGCACTTCGTCGCTGTTTGCACCCAACAGCGGCGCGGGTTTGACGGGTACCGGCTTGCCGTTGAAACGAACCGGCCAAGTCGCCATTCTGAACTTGCCGTTGGTCGGATGATCAATGCTCTGGATGATGCCGCGCTCTTCAAAATTTGGATCGTTCATCAGCTCCAGCGTGTCGCGCACCGCGCCAGCGGGCACGGCGGCGCCAATGATGCGCATGCACTCGTACTTGTCGCGCTTGCTGGTGAACTCAGTGATGATGGCGTCGATTTCCGCTTCGTGTTCCACGCGAGCGGCTTGCGTGGAATAGCGCGGGTCGCCAATCAGGTCCTTGCGGCCCAGGGCTTCCAGCAGGCGCGGCCAGTGTTCCGGGTTGCCGCGGCTGGTGTAGACGTAGACAAAGTCATTCGGCCCGCCCGGCGCACACGGGTAAATGTTGCAGGGCGGATTGCCGCCACTGTTGGAGGCCGCGCCGGTGCGGGGCGCGGCCTTGCCTGACTTGGCGGTAATGCCGAAGGAGTTGCGAATATAGTGCAGCATGGCGTCCTGCATCGCCACTTGCAGATGCACGCCCTTGCCCGTCTGTGCGCGTTGAATCAGCGCCGACAGAATGCTGATCAGCATCAGCATGCCGGTGCCGGTGTCACCCAGCGTCGGCCCCGGCTTGGCGGGCGGGCCGTTGGGATCGCCCGTGATGCTCATGGTGCCGCCACAGGCCTGCGCGATCATGTCGAACGCCAGGTTTTTCTCGTAAGGACTGCCCTCGCCAAAACCTTTCACCTGCCCATACACGATGCCGGGATTGATTTTCGACAGCACGTCGTAGCCGAGGCCCAGACGTTCGATGGCGCCAGGGGCGAAATTCTCCATGAACACGTCGGCCTTTTTCGCCATTTCCTTGACGATCTCAAGACCGCGCGGGCTTTTCAGATTGACCGTGATCGAACGTTTGTTGGAGTTGTAGTTCAGAAAGTAGGGGTCATCCACCTTGTTATTGGGGCCGAGGCGGCGGCCCGGATCGCCGACGGTGGTGTTTTCAACCTTCGCCACATCGGCGCCCAACCATGCCATGACTTGAGTGCAGGACGTACCTGCTTCGAATTGCGTCAGATCCAGCACGCGGATGCCTTTGAGGCAGCCGGGCGCCATGGGGGTAATATTTGTCATCGGTTTCTCCAGCGAAAAATAACGGGTTTCAGGATTTCAGGAATTTCGGGGGTGAAAGCAAAAGCAATTGCGCAAATGTCGTGCCGACAGAAGACAACGGAGGTCACACGCGAAGAATCTTAGCGTACGTCGCACAAACGTACGCTGTTGTGTTTCGCGCTCGCGTTTCACGGCTCCGCGAGTCTGCAATACGAACCGGACAAACTGCGCCGAGCGCCGGATTTTGCCCTATACTTTTACGCAACACCATCTGGAGGCAACCGTGAAGAGTCCATCGGCACACACTAAGTATGGTGCATTGCGCCATCTGCGCTTGAAGGCGTACATTGCGGCGGGTAGCGCTGCCGCAATGTTGGTCATGGCCGCGCAAGCCGCCGCGCAAGGCGCGCGTTATCCGCAACGGCCGGTGCGCATGATCGTGCCGCTGCCGGCGGGCGGCTCCACCGACATCCTTGGGCGCATCGTCGCGCAGAAATATACCGACGGTCTGGGCAAGACTTTCGTCGTCGATAACCGGCCAGGCGCGGGCACCTCGCTCGGCAACGAACTGGTGGCG
>SYEN01000027.1 GCA_005800795.1 Burkholderiales bacterium
CACCACGCTGCGGCGTTCTTTCAGGCATACGTCGGCAGCGCGCACGATCAGTTCTTCGTTGTAGCAGTTGGCGATGCCCGACAGGGTTTTTATCGAGCACGGCGCCACCAGCATGCCCTCGGTCCTGAACGAACCGCTGGAAATCGCCGCACCGATGTCCTTATGGTTGTACATCACACCGGCGAGTTTTTTCACCGTATCGACGCTGTAATCGGTTTCCTCCGCGATGGTGCGCGCGGCGGCAGGTGACAGAATCACGTGCGATTCCACGCCCTTTACCTTGCGTAGAATTTCCAGCGCGCGTATGCCGTAGATCACGCCGGAGGCGCCGGTAATGCCGACGATGAGCCGTTTCATGTTTCGTTGGCGTGTAAAGATTGAGTAAACGCGGAGAATGACGAAGGAACGTTAGTTATTCTATCATATTGTTTTAAAAGGGTTTTTTAAAATCCAGCTATGGGGGCTTGATCCCCGCCTCACGGATAATCCTGCCCCACTGCTCACGCTCCTCACGCGCGAACACCGGCAATGCTTCGGGCTTGACGGCCATTACGTCAAAACTATTTTTCTCCAGCAGTGCGCGGTGGTCCGGCGTGGACGCGATGCGCGCAACTTCACCATTCAACTTCGCCAGCGCCTCGCTCGGGGTATTCCGCTGCCCCAGCCGCTATCGCGCAGCGAAGTATCGTGGTCAGAAAGATAGCGCCCTCGCGAGCTGTGCTCATAACGTGGTCATCGATTACCGTTTTCCGCGCGTCGCGTATGGCAGTGGGGATAGAATATCGGGCACACCGCGAATCAGCCATTCCCCCCCTTGTTCATAAACCACAAGGAATTCCCATGAGACCGTTCGAAGGGATCCGGATTATTGACGTCACCCACGTACTGGCCGGCCCGTTTGCGGCTTACCAACTGGCATTGCTGGGCGCCGACGTCATCAAGGTGGAAGACCCGCACGAATGCGATCAAAGTCGTGAAAGCGGTTCCGATCATGCGCTGTCGGATGCGAAAATGGGTCTGGGCTTCGCCACGCAGGCGTCGAACAAGCGCGCGATCACCGTCAATCTTAAAACGGCGAAGGGACAGGAAATCATCAAGCGCTTGGCCAAGGACGCCGATGTATTCGTCGAAAACTATCGTGCTGGCGCGTTCAAAAAACTCGGCCTGGGCTACGATGAGCTGTCAAAAATCAATCCGAAGCTGATTTACTGCTCGATGACAGCATTCGGCCAGGATGGCCCGCGCGGCAATATGACGGCGTACGATCACGCGATTCAGTCCACCTCCGGCATGATGCGCACCACCGGCACGCCGGAAGTGAACCCGATCAAGACCGGCTCGCCGGTGATCGACTACGCCTGCGGCACCATGAACGCATTTGCGCTGTCGGCGGCGCTGTTCCAGCGCGAGAAAACCGGCAAGGGGCAATACATCGACAGCGCCATGCTCGACGTCGCCCTGATGCTGATGGGTTCGCACCTCACCAACTATCTCTACACGGGTTCGGAGCCGTCGCCCAAGGGCAATCGAATGGAATATGCCAGCAGTCAGGGCTACATGGCTTCGGATAGCCTGATCATGATCGCGGCCAGCAACAAGGGCCAGCACGAGCGCTTTTTCACCGCCATCGGCCGCCCGGATATCGCCAAGCAGTCATCGCACAAAGAGCGCCGCGACAACTACGCCGCGCACACCAAAATTGTCGAAGACATCATCGCCACCAAATCCGCGCAGGAGTGGGAGGACTTTCTGCAAGCCCGCCATGTTCCCGCCGCGCGCACGCGCAAGATTTCGGAATCGGTGAAAGACCCGCAGCTGGCGACGCGCAACGTGTTTCATACGCACAAAAACGCGCCGGGCTACGGCAAGGATCTCACCGTGCCGGTGATGGCATTCAAGTTCGCGCATGGCGGCCCGCAGGTCACCTCGCCGCCTCCCGCCTTCGGCCAGCACAACGACGAAGTGCTGGGGCAGTTGGGGTACAGCAAAGACGAGATCAAGGCGCTGCGGGCGGAGAACGTGATCTAGCTGTTTGCGCCCAGCGCCGCGTCGATGCGACTGCCGATCAAATCCGTCACCTTCAAGCCTGACGTCTCAATCGGCACATGCTGATAGGTGAAGGCCGCTTCCTTGCGGAATAATTCGGTGGCGAAATGCAGGAACGCACCTTCGCCGTTGGTTTCAAAGGTGCGCGTGTCGGGATTGGCCTTGCCGTAGTTGATCAAATCGAGCGCGGTTTTGAACGCCGCGTCGGCTGCACCGCCGGCGCGCGGAAGTTCGACGCCATCATGATGATTGGCGCACAATCCTTGTGCGAATCGTAAGCAACTTTTTAGCGCGCCAGCAGAATGCTCACCCCGGTTGCCGCCTTGTCCACAGTCGCTGGTGTAGCCGTCGCTGGGCGCCGGGTATGATCCCCCGGATAACGCGCTGAGGGTAAAATTGCGCTTGCGCCTGCGCAAAACCGCATAGAAAAATATCAATAAAAACAAATACTTATGGAATGATATGCGTGGCAGCTTTAATGCAACCCTCACATAGGCAACGGCCTAGACGCGTTTGTGTTTGCGGGGTTTCTTCCCGTCTTCCGGTTCGCCGGCTGGCGCATCGTCCGGCGGGTCTTCTTTCACCGCGCTGGCAAATGACGATAGCGCGCTCTTTTGCATTTCCAGCGTCTTCACCGTCATTTGCAAAAAGCCGATATTCATGTGGAGCCAATTTTCCACGCCCTTCAACTCGGCGATTTTTTTCTCGATTTCCTCGACATTCGCCGTCGGCATGAACATGCCTGGAACCGGAAACGACATCGGGTTCCACATTTTTTGCATGAACGCCATGAAATCTGGCGGCGGATCGGTGGCACTCATGGCAGGCTCCCGCGCCGCACGTTAATTAAAGGGTGAAGGGGCAGCGCAAAGCAATACTATATAGCACAATGCGCGGCGGGGAGCGGCACGGAGCCAGCGGCCGATTCGCTCCCATGCGCAATGGATGCCTTCAATTCCTGTCAAGTATTGACCTGTCAAGCGTTTCATTTAAATTGAATGTATTCGCAGGCTTGGCACTTGCAAAGCGCGCCGCCAGACTCCATCTACGATATCTAACCGCTGGTGCGCGCCACACGCTGGCCGAAAACCTTGGTTATGTCTCTGGTCATTCGGCATCTTTCGATTGATCTTGCGAGGCTGGAAACCTCCAGTTCGCACCGGGCTTTCCGCGCCGCGCGTCCGTCAGGAAAATCGCAATGATCGCCTATTTCATTCTGGTGCACCGCTATCCCGAACAGTTCAAGCGTATGTTCCGGGCGATTTATCAGCCCACCAACCACTACCTCGTTCACATCGACAAAAATTCCGGCACGCATATCGCCAAGGATATCGAAGCGTTTCTCGAACCCTATCAAAATGCCGAAATTCTCGGTGCGCAAAGAGCGCTGTGGGGCGGCTACAGTCTGGTCGAAGCGCAGTTGCGGGGCATGCAACGCCTGCTTGCAACGAATGCAGACTGGACGCATTTCATCAATCTGAGCGGACAGGATTTTCCGCTCAAGTCGCAGGTCTATATTGGCGATTTTCTCAAACGCAATTCCGGCAAGGAATTCATCCGCGTGCTCGATCAAACGGCGGTCAGGCCGGACACGCTAAACCGCATCAAGCATATCTGCATCGAGATGTTCGGGCGCATTTTTCGCACCAGCATATCCCGAAAATTTCTCAAGGGCGCGACGCCCTATATCGGCACGCAATGGATGATTGTCAGCCGCCCGTTTTGCGAATTCGTGTGCAACGCGCCGGAGGCGAAACGCTTCAAGCGCTTTTACCGGAACAGTTTCATCGCCGACGAAAGTTTTTTCCAGACCGTGATGATGAATGGCGCACCGCACGGGCGCATCGTGCCTGACGACTTGCGCATGATCGACTGGATCCCGGA
>SYEN01000265.1 GCA_005800795.1 Burkholderiales bacterium
ACAACTATCGCGGCGTGTCGAAGTATTATTTCCCGATGTATTTAAAGGAAATCGAATACCGTTACAATCACCGCAACGACAACGTATTCAAGCTCTTTCTTAAAATCTACTTTAGTTACGTTTCGCCCTAATTACCAAAAATAATCTAATAAAAACAAATATTTATAACCTACACGACTAGTTCGACCACGCGCTTTTTACCTATCGCGAGTAAAGGATTACCCAGAAGTGCCAAGAAGGAATTTATAAACTGTTGACCGTACTGATTCACCGCCCCAAGAAGCGCCCGGCTACCAAACTCCACGCCCGTAATTCATTGCCTCACCAACGTCGCAATTTGAAGTTGAATCCAACCTGGAGTGTGGGCAATGGGCAAGGCCCGACCCTGAAGTCACCGGCTGAGGTCACGAATCAGGCTCGATGGGCCCTTTCACCGCGCCGGAATACATTGGGGTCTATAAAACGAGGTTGTTTGAATTTCCTATCCCTTCCTGTCCCCTCCTATCCCCTCCCGCCAGCAGGTAGAATGCCGCGTCCCTCTGGCGTATCGATGATTCTCATATTCCCTGCTCGCCGCGGCTACTGCTGCCACTTGACCGGAATGGCATGGGCTTGCTGCATGGCAATCTCACCATTAACAGCCTGGGCGCAAGCGTTTCCATCACGCCCGGTGAGGGTGGTGATCCCGTTTCCCGCCGGCGGCCCCACCGATTTCGCGGCGCGCGCGCTGGGCGCGGAAATGGCCGCCGAACTGGGGCAAACTCTGGTGATGGACAATCGCGGCGGCGCGGCGGGTCTGATCGCGGCGCAGATCGTCGCCAGCAGCGCGCCGGACGGTCATACGGTGTTGTTTTCCGGCGCGGGCGCGTTTGGCATCAACCCGGCGCTGTTCGCGGGGCGTTTGCCGTACGACGCGCAACGCGACTTCACACCCATCGTGCTGGTCAATGCATCCCCCAATCTGTTGACGGCGGGTTCGCGTTTCGCAGGCAATAGCGTCGCGGACCTCATCCGCATCGCGCGCGAGAATCCCGGCAAGCTCAATATCGGCGTGGGCAGCCTCGGCACCACGCAACATATGGCCGTTGAGTTGCTGAAAATGATGACGGGCATGCAAGTGACCATCGTGCCGTACAAGGGTGCGGCCCTCGCCATGCAGGATTTGATCGGCGGCAATATCGACCTGCTGTCTGACGGCATAGCCTCGAGCCTCACGCAGGTGCGCGCGGGCCGCATTAAGGCATTGGCCGTGACCAGCGCCGCGCGCGCGGCCGCCGCGCCGGAAATACCCGCCGTGGCCGAGACCCTGCCGGGATTTTCGGCGGTGGCGTGGTTTGGTTTGTTTGGCCCGGCGGGGATGCCACGTAGCGTGGTGCAAACACTGAACCGCGCGGCCAACGCCGCACTGGACAAACCCGCGCTGCGTGAACGCTACACCAAGGCGGGCGTACAACCCACTGGCGGCACGCCCGAAGCCGCCGCCGCGCATGTCGCCGCCGAGTTAAAACGCTGGGCGGCGGTGGTGCGTGTCACCGGCGCGAAAGCGGACTAATCCTAGAAACGGCAGTTGACCGCTTACCATGCGTTCAAGCACTTGTTGAATATACACATTCTCATTCTTGCGACCGTCACCAAAAAGGTGAGAGCGCTACGGGGCGGATCGCACGGTTCTGGCCACGCATGGCGGCGTTGCAACTCCTCGGAATACATTGAGTATTCCTCGTCGTTGCGCATTGCCCTGCGCGCCCTCACTTGCGAAATAAGCCGCACTCTCCACCCCGTCCAACTGCCGATTCTAGGATGATCGCCATGCCCACGGAATTTCCAGTAACGATAGCAGAGCCCGCGCGCGCAACACCGGTGATGGCACGCCCGGATGTGCTGGTCGTGGGCGCGGGGGCGGCGGGTCTGGCCGCTGCCGCCGCCGCGGCCCGCGCGGGCGCCAGTACGCTCATGATCGAACGCCAGGGCTTTCTCGGCGGCACCTTGAGTGCCGTCACGCTGGGCGGCTTATGCGGCGCGTATCGCCATGGCAGCGAGGGCCTGCGCCCGGTGGTCGGGGGATTGTGGGATGAATTGAAGTCGCGCTTGCAGGCGCGTGACGCGCTGGGGCCGCCGCGTGTATCGGCTACCGTGCGCGGCGTGCACGGCCTGCCGTACGACCCGGAACGCTTGAAGCTCGTGGCGGATGAATGGATGACGGCGGCGGGCGTCGACGTCATCACCGGCGTGGTGTTGGCGGATGTTCAGATGAGCGGCCCTGATGTGGCGGCGGTGCTGGTGCAGACCCGCGCGGGGCGGCGCGCGATCGTGCCACGCGTGGTGATCGATGCATCGGGCGATGCCGAGGCCGTTGCGCTGGCGGGCGGTGCTGTGTCGTACGCGGGGGAAGGCGCGGTGCAAAGCCCGTCAGCGATGTTTCGCATGGCGCCGGTGGATCGCGCCGCGTTCGGCGCGATATCCCGGCACGATCTGACACGGTTGCTGGAGAACGCCAACGCGGACGGCGCTGCCCTGCCACGCACTACGGTGGCGGTGTTTCCGTATCTGGCCGGCAGTGAAATGCATCTGAACGCCACGCGCGTGACACGGGCCGATGGCGGCGGTTTCAATCCCATGGATCCGCTGGAATGCGCAGCAGCCGAGCGCGAGGGACGCCAACAAGTGTACGCCTACGAAAAAGTTTTTCGTCAGCGGGTGCCGGGGTTTCAGCGCGCGCGTGTCACCGCCATCGGCGCGGCATTGGGCATCCGCGAAAGCCGCCGCATACACGGTGACGCGGAACTGACCGAACAAGCGGTCATGCAATGTGACAAGCCGCACGACCGTATCGCCTGCTGTGCGTGGCCGGTAGAAGACCACGTGGCGGGCCGCGAGACGGTATGGCGGCCGCTGCCTCCCGGCGATTGGTACGGCATCTCGTACGGCTGCCTGCTGCCGCGCGGTCTGCGCAACGTGATCGTGGCGGGGCGCTGTCTGTCGGCGTCACACATCGCGCAAGCCTCGGCGCGCATCAGTGCCGCCTGTCTGGCCATGGGCGAAGCAGCGGGGGTGGCGGCGGCGATGGCCTTAACCCATCAAAGTGGCGAGCAAGGCGACGTGCGTGTTAATGTGACCCAGTTGCAAGACACCTTGCGCGCTCACGGCGCGATACTCGATCCGCAGTGATCAATTACGCTTCAGTTTATTTGTTCCCTGTTTTGGTGCTGGCTGCTGGCAGCCCTGTGGCGGCACAGGAGTTTCCGGCGAAGCCGGTGCGCGCGGTGGTGCCTTTCAACCCGGGCGGGGACCTTAATGTGCTCGTACGTGTTTTGCCTCCTCCATTCATCCGCGCGGAATTGCCGTGCAACGAAAAAATCGCGTGCCTGTCGAACATGCGTGCAGATTGACCGGCCCCGCGCCATACCGCTGATTCACCACCTGGAACAAGGCAGCGTGCAGGAACTGATTGATACACTGAGACCTCACTAAAATCTCACGAATACGCAACTGAGAGGAGCCACACCATGGATCGCAGAAAGTTTCTCACCGCCAGTGCGGCTGCTGGCTTGGCCGCGCTCCCGCAGGAGCACACCTTTGCGCAGGGTATGGGCGCTGGAAGCTGGAATACCGGGGATGTCAAACACCTGCTGCCCACCGTCAATCATCAGAACATCCTGATCAAGGCTTCGGTTTCCCGCGCGCTGCGCGATGCGCCGGCACTGCTGGTCGATGGCAGGAGGTATCCAGGGCATCGTACCGATACCGAAGGCTATTTCTGGTCGTTTCATGCGGGTGCGCTGGCACCGGCCCGCCGTTACACATGTTCGCTGGCCGATGCATCGGGGGCTGCCTTATGCGAATCGTGGCCGCTAAAAACCTTCCCACGCCCGGAAGACACGCCCACATCGTTTCGCGCGCTGATTTACACCTGCGCGGGCGGACACGAAGTCGCCAAGCGTTACTTGCCTATGGCGCTGCGCATCAAGCTGCTGCAACGCGCGCTGTCGTTCCAGCCCGATGCGCTGGTGGCTATCGGCGATCATGTGTATTGGGATCAGCGTTCGTCAAGCAGCCGCAGGGGTGACACCCCATTGCTGGCGAAGCATGCCGGCAGCTTTGACCGAACGTTGCCGGTGTTGGGCACTGCAAACGAAGCCGTGCTCAAACTCGGGGTCGGCCCGCAAATCGCCGACCTGTACCATGCGCATTGCCGCTCCGTGCCCGTGTTCTTTATGCAGGACGACCACGATCATTTTGACAATGATGAGGCGGATGACAAACTCGTCACGTTTCCGCCGGACTGGTTTAACCTTAACGCGGCGCGGGCATCACACCTGCTCTACTACCCGGAGTATTTGCCCGACCCCACACGTCCAACCGGTTTAGCCAGCAGTTCCGCCACGGATCGTTCCCCTGCACACCTGTCGGAATGCTTCGGCACGCTGCGTTATGGCAAGCTGGTCGAAATGCTGTTCTACGATTGCCGCCGCCATCTCACGCTGACCGGGCCCAGCGCGGGCTTTGTGCCGCCCGATGTTGAGCGCTGGCTGCTGAGCCGCATGAGCGAGCCCGGCGCCGCCCACGTGCTTAACGTGCCCTCCACGCCTATCGGCTGGACCGCGGGCAAATGGGGCGAGTGGTATGCCGACATGGAGCGCGACCGCAAGCCCACGTTAAGCGTGCCCAAGCCCTACTGGCAAAGCGGCTGGCGCGCGCAGCATGATCGCCTGGTGCAAGCGGCATCCCATATGCGCGGACGCATCCCCCTGTTTGTGAGCGGCGACCTTCACGCCATCGGCTGCGGTCGCATGCAGGCCACCGGCGACATCGATCTATCCGCCAACCCGGTGACGTCGATCCTCAGCGGGCCGCTGGGAACCGGTCTCGGCTGGCCATCGGGCCGCCGCGGTATGGCGCCACAGGCACCCGGCGGCATCAAGTTTGACGAAACCTTGCCGGCGATTGAGGAAAACGGTTTCATCCTTGCCGACTTCACCCCGGATCGCATCAAAGTGCGCTTCTTTAGATGGGACAATCGCAAGCAGCCCGCCACCGACATCGACACACTGATGCCGTTTTACACACTGGAGTTGAAGCGGCCAGGGTAAGGGGCGCAAGCCATTCAAAAGGATCAGCGAAGCGTTAACGCTGCCATAACGTAAGTAATTGTTTTAATTGACTATTTTATAAAACGTATGCAGGGCATAGGCGGTGATTTAGTTTAATTCGGCAGGAGGACTTGATTTATTTGTCCGGTTCACTACACGTGCGATACACCCGTTTAGGTTTGCCAGATTTGCGGGTCAACATCAGTTTGTCGCGTCTCGAAAGCTGTTTGATCGCATATTCACGTTTGCAAGCGGCTGAAC
>SYEN01000266.1 GCA_005800795.1 Burkholderiales bacterium
TGGCGCCGGCCGATTTGCCCAAGGAATCGGGGCGGCTGGATTTGCCGATCGCGCTGGGCATACTGGCGGCCTCGGGGCAGATTCCCGCCGATAAACTCAACGAATACGAATTCGCCGGCGAGCTGGCGTTGACCGGTGCGCTGCGCCCCGTGCGCGGCGCGCTGGCGATGACCATGGGCGCGTTAAACGATGGCAGAGCCTTTGTACTGCCTGCCGAAAATGCCGCCGAAGCCGCGTTGGTGGAAAACGCCACGGTCTACGCCGCGCCTTCGCTGCTGGCGGTGTGCGCGCATTTGCTCGGGCAGGAGAAATTATCTGCTTATCAGGGTAAACCGGAAACGGTCGCACAAAACTATGCCGACTTGCTTGATGTCAAAGGTCAGGCGCATGCAAAGCGCGCGTTGGAAATTGCCGCAGCAGGCGGCCACAGCTTGCTGATGATCGGCCCGCCCGGTACTGGCAAAACCATGCTTGCGCAGCGTTTACCCGGCCTGCTGCCGCCGATGACGCAACAGGAGGCGCTCGAATCGGCGGCCATGCAATCCCTCGGCAGTGCGGGCTTTGACGTATCGAAATGGAAGCAGCGGCCTTACCGCGCGCCGCATCACACCGCATCGGGCGTCGCCTTGGTCGGCGGCGGCAGCAACCCGCGCCCCGGTGAAATCTCCATGGCCATGCACGGCGTGTTGTTCCTCGATGAGTTGCCGGAATTCGAACGCAAAGTGCTCGAAGTGCTGCGAGAACCACTCGAATCGGGCCGCATTACCATCTCGCGCGCGGCGCGGCAGGCGGAATTCCCGGCGCAATTCCAGTTGGTTGCGGCGATGAATCCCTGCCCATGCGGTTATCTTGGCCATCAAAACGGAAAATGCCGCTGCACGCCCGATCAGGTTGCGCGTTACCGCTCGCGAATCTCCGGCCCGCTGCTCGACCGCATCGATCTGCAAATCGAAGTGCCCGCCCTGCCGCAGGAAGACCTGACACGGCAGGGAAAGGGTGATGGCGATGCGTCGAACACCGTGCGCGCCCGTGTCACCGCCGCCCGCGAACGCGCCCTCACACGCCAGCAAAAACCCAACACACTGCTGTCCACCCGCGACATCGACCAACACTGCGCGCCCGACGACAAAGGCGAAACGCTGTTAAAACAGGCGATCAGCCGCATGGGGCTGTCAGCGCGGGCGTATCACCGCATTTTGAAGGTCGCGCGAACGATTGCGGACATTGCGAACGTCGAGACAGTGTCCAGCGCGCATATTGCCGAGGCTATACAGTACCGGCGGTTTGAGCGGGGATAGACTTGTTCCTGCTGGTCCTGGAAAGCAATGCTTGACGCTAAAGCGTGATCTTCCGAGAAATGCGTGAAGGCAAGACTCGACCACGTCGTTGGGCTCTTATGGCGAGTATCGGCTTGGCAAGCAAGACACCAATACATGGATTATTTCCGACACTGTATCGGGATGGGATGGATGTGGTTGGGAATGTGGAGCGGTGGCAATTTTGATGGTATCTGTAACTAATTGTTTTATTGAGTATTTTTTACAAGGGCCATCGCTCGTGAACAGCGGGCTTTGTGGTTTTCGTGTTTGCTGATTCGAGTATTGGCGTGCAGGATTAAGGGTAATGGCTCAGTTGGTAAGTGGCCTACTTCACACAGGTGAATTGAACATGAAAAAGAAATTATTTTTGAACACTTTTAGCAGATTTATGGGCGTAAAGAATCTGCGGCAATCGATACTTCGTTGGTCGGGAGCTTTGTTCGTCGCTTTGAGCATGGCCGCTTGCGCGACGGGACAGGAGTTGGTTTCTCATTCTTTTGGCTTCGATTTGCGCTACGACAATCAAGATGCGCAACTCCTCGACTATCGATACGGTGCTCGAAACTCCCGGTTCGAGCACCGGAATGGGCATTGAAGGAAGGCAAACCCTTTTATTTCAACTCAGTGAGTGGGGAAATGCTTCGCGGAGGTTTTCTGTATGTTAAATGGCGCATTTTGAGCACAGGGCAAGTCTATGAAAACAATATCGATTTGCGCGAGCGATTGCCAGCCGACATCAAAGACCATCGAGTTACTTTCTTGATTCGAGGCCCACAGCTATACGTGTATCTGATCACTCATGATCGCCGTCCGCCTGACATAGTTCCAAATGGTCCACAAAGGTACCAGCACTTAAAAACGATCACTTTGTATCCAGACCAGCCCAAGCAATAATCCAATAACCAGAAATTAACGGAGAGATTGACATACCGAATCAAGCCCGCGTCGAGAACGCGGGGTCACCGAGAACGCGGGGTCAGGTCTATTATGAGTAGCATTACGATTTTCATTCGGTATCTGACCCCTACGCTTTCAAGGCCGGATGCTGGCGATAGCTGACCGTCAAGCTGCGCAGCTCAATACTCAAATCGGTGCTGCTTCCAAGCTCGCCCACCAAATTGCCATCCCAAGCAGCGCGAGCAGTGGCACGACGGCTGCGATACGCATCCCAGCTGACCAGCCCAGAAAAGGCGTGGTGCGAAAACGCTTGAAAATGTGACTCAGAAAAGTCATGTGGATATTATAATGCAACTTAGTTGCGTTAATTTTAACGTATTGGCTACGCGCACACCTGCGCCGGTTCTGCAAATGCTGAGGAAGTCGCACATGTCTCAAACTCTCAAACACATCATCGTTGCCACAGCCGTGGTCGCCTTGGGGATGCATGGATACGCTGGCGCACATACCGTTGCGCCAGGCCCATGGGGCCAGCTCGTTGATCACCAAAAGCCGCTGCAATTTGCCTCGGAGAAAGCGCGTATCACCTATTTCCGTAGAAATCAGATGTGGGCAATGTCGGGGCACTTTCGGTCTTTGGAAGCGGTGATCAGCTATGGTGCGCCGTTTCCTACGCTGATTCAAGATGATGCCGAGGCCTTGGTTCGCCATGGCGCCAGTCTTGCGGCCTTGTTTCCTGCGGGCTCTCAAATGGACGAAGGAAAGTTTGGCGCCAAACCGGAAATTTGGCAGACCTCGGATAAGTTTGCGCGTCACGTCAGCAGTTTTCAAAGCGCTGCCTCGAATATGCGTCAAGCGGTCGCCAATCGGGGTGATCTCGTGCAAGCGCTTACGGGCGTGAGACACGAGTGCCTCGCCTGCCATCAGGTTTATCGCGTTTTTGAGCCCGCTCGGTAGAGTCATTCAGGCCATCCGCGCGGCTACGGTGTCAGATACCGTCTTGAAAATCAAGCCGTGGCATGGCCCGTGCTGGATCGAACGGCTTGCCGGACTTGATGACGCCGTAGATGAAATGGGCTAGCTTACGCATCACTGCCCCGATTACCGCCTTGAGCGTCAGTCCATTTTGACTCTACCGGTCGTTAAATGTTTTCAGTGCTGCGTTGTGTCGGCGCGCAACGCCGCCCCGTGGCGAAGCCCCTGTCGCATTCCGCCAAAACGCCGGATAACCGGAATCAAGCCATTGCGGCGGCTTACGCAACCGGGAATTATTCGATGCAACAGATCGCGGAACATTTTGCGGTGCATTACGCTACGGTAAGCCGGGTGGTGCGGCAGGCGGTAGACTGATCGGAAGCGAAGTGTCCGGGGTACACTTCGTTGAGACGATGCCGTGCTGGGCGGGGACAGGCGTTACATGGCTGCTCAACTTGCTAGTGGATTTATAACCCATTGTTTTAAAAGGATTTTTAAATGAACATTCTCGATCAAGACAAGCTCGGCGCTTTCTGCCGCCACACCCACGTTGAGCTAAAGGGTGCGGCAAGCGGCGTGCTTGCCGGCCTCTCCTTCGGCCTGAAAGACATTTTCGACGTAGCGGGCCACAAGACCGGTTTCGGCTGCCCCGACTGGCTGCGCACGCATGAAGCCGCCAAGGTGCATTCGGTGGTCGCGAAAAAGCTGCTGGATGCCGGCGCGCATCTCGTGGGGAAAACGCACACCGAGGAAATGGCGTTCAGTCTCACCGGCGAGAACGCGCACTACGGCACGCCGATTAACGTTGCTGCGCCGGGGCACGTGCCGGGCGGGTCTTCCAGTGGGTCGGCAGCGGCGGTGGCGGGCAAGCTGGTGGATTTTGCCATTGGCAGCGATACCGGCGGTTCGGTGCGCGGGCCGGCAAGTTTTTGCGGCATCTACGGCATACGGCCCACGCACGGGCGCATTTCGCTCGACGGCGTGTGCCCTCTGGCGCCGGGGTTTGATACGTGCGGCTGGTTCGCACGCGACGCGGATTTGATGGCGCGCGTGGGTGATGTGCTGCTGGGCGGCAAGGCAGCCACGCCGGGGCGTGTGTTGCTGGCGCAGGACGCATTTGCGCTCGCGACACCCGATGCGCACGCCGCGCTGCAACCGGCGCTCGAGCGCGTGACAAAAGTGTTGGGCAAGGCAGAGCCGGTGACGGTGAGCACGGAAGGTTTGAACAACTGGTTCGAGGTGTTTCGCGTGTTGCAGTTCGCGGAAATCTGGGACACACACCGCGAATGGGTACTGCGCGAGCGGCCGAATTTCGGCATCGCCATCGGCAAGCGTTTTGAAGCGGTGGCGAAAGTCACAGCCGCCGAAGTCGCGCAAATGAAACCGAAGCGCGAGGAAATCGCGGAGCGTCTCGACAAACTGCTCGCCAATAATGCGGTGCTGTTGCTGCCCAGCGTGCCGGATGAGGCACCGCTGCTCAACTGCCCGCATGATCAGACCACGGCGTTTCGTGAGCGCGCGATGGGCATGCTGTGCATCTCCGGCATCGGGCGGCTGCCGCAGGTGAGTTTGCCGTTTGCCAAAGTCAACGGTTTGCCGCTGGGCCTGTCACTGGCGGCGGCGCGTGGCAACGATGAAATGCTGCTGGCTATTGCAAAAAAATTGTATTAAAACAAATACTTATGCGCAGCACTTTTTCACACTCTTTTCTTATGGCTAGTCACACTTACTGCACCGTCAATGGGTTTGCCGATGCCGCTTCCACGCAACATCCGCTCACCGGCAATCCGCTGTGTGCGTTTGAGAACGGCGTGGGCGTGGTGGATTTGTAGCGCTTTAGCGCTATGGGGTGATGTAACAGGTCATGCTGATTTATATCCACGGCTTTAACAGCGCGCCGGCGTCTTTTAAGGCGCGCTTGATCGGCGAGCGCATGCGCACGCTCGGACGCGAGCACGAATACCTTGTGCCGGCGTTGCCTCACCGTCCCGCCGAGGCGATGAAGCTGCTGTGCGACTTGCTCAACAACAATCCGGGCGCTTCGCTCGTCGGCAGTTCGCTGGGCGGGTTTTATGCAACGGTTCTCGCTGAGCGCTACGCCGTGCGCGCGGTGCTGGTAAATCCCGCTGTCAGGCCGTACAACTTGCTGCGCAATTATCTGGGTCCGCAGAAAAATCTCTACACCGGTGCCGAATATGAACTGACTGCGCAGCACGTGAGCGAGCTGGAGGCGCTGGAAACCACCACCGTCACACCTGCCCGTTACTTGCTACTCACCCGCACCGGCGACGAAGTACTGGATTACCGCGATGCGGTGGAAAAATATCGCGGAGCGCGTCAGCGGGTGATTCCCGGCGGCGATCACGGCTTTGATGATTTTGAAAATTATCTGGACGAGACGCTGGCGTTTTGCGGCGTGCCGCCGGTTTAACGCTAGCAGGCAATAGCGTAGGATGCGTGGCGCGGCTTGAAATACACGCTACAGCCCCTAAAAAAAAGGATGCATAAAATGTTAAATAAAAACAAATACTTACGAAATGTTCTCGGAATGCTTGCGCTGCAGTTGTTGCTGGCCGGCGCTTTCGTTAGCGGGATGGCCAGCGCGCAAAAACTGTCGCGTGCAGCGCCCTTCCCCGAGGCGTCGGAAGAGCTTTACGGCATCGGTTCCGGCGCCAAGCTGTATGTGTTTGGCGGTCTCGCGCCCGGCTGGAAGCCCAAGGGACTGGTCTACGAATACGATCCGGCAAAAGATGCCTGGACCAAAAAGAAAAACATGCCCGTCTCCTCGCACCACATCGCGCTGGCGGAGGTGAACGGCAAGATTTATGTCTTCGGCGGATTCAAATATCCCGACAGCGGCCCCGCCGCCTGGCAACCGATGGACAACGTGTTCGAGTACGATCCGGCGGCAGATACGTGGAAGCCGTTGGCGCCGTTGCCAACAAAACGCGGCTCGCCCAATGCGGTGGTGGTGAACGGCAAAATTCACGTCATCGGCGGAGCGGGCTTTCATCCGAATTCGAAAGAAACCGCCGTACATCCGGCGCGTCCGCATCGCTCGCTGGGCACGCACGAGGTCTACGATCCGGCGAGCAATTCGTGGGAAACCAAACAAACCATGCCCACCGCGCGTAATCACGCGGCGGCGGGCTTTGTCGCCGGGAAGATTTATGTGATTGGCGGGCGCATCGGCTCGGCCTTCATTACGCGCGCAAGCAACACCGATATCGTCGAGGTGTACGACGTGGCTACCGATCAATGGGGCGACCTCAAAGCGCCGATGCCGACGCCGCGCAGCGCTGGCGCCTGGGGTGTGCACAAGGGGCTGATTTATGTCGCGGGCGGGGAGCAGCGCACCAGCCAGTTCCAGCGCACTTTCCGCGCGGTGGAGGCGTATAACCCGGCCAACAATCGCTGGGTGGCATTGCCGCCGATGGAATTTCCCCGCCACGGTTTGGCCGGCGATATCGTCAACGGCAAGTTTCACCTGGTCAGCGGCGACGCTGCGTCGGGCGGCGCGCCGGGTACGCACATCGATTCGGATGTGCACGAGGTGATTGATCTGGAGGCGAGGTAGTTCCGCATTAATCAAGGCAACAAAGCAAGGCGACGGGGTATAATCGCAGCGCGGTCCAAGGTCAACTTGGGCCGCGTTTTTTTCGTCCGTGTTGCTCACGATATTCAGGCGCCATGAACGTATTTTACGAAGAAGACGGCGGTTTCAAAGTCGGTGCGATCCTCGCCGACAATGACACGTCGCTGCAGGTCGAAGCGCCCCACGGCAAACGCTCGAAGGTGAAATCCTCGGCGGTGCTGCTACGCTTTGAACGGCCTGCGCTGGGCGATTTCATGGCGGGCGCGCAAGGTGCTGCCGACGACATCGACATCGATTTTTTGTGGCAATGCTGTGGCGAGGCCGAGTTCGACTACGCCGCGCTCGCTCGCGATTATTTCGGCCACGAGCCCGGTGCACTGGAATCAGCCGCTGCGTTGCTGCGGCTGCACGGCGCACCCATGTATTTCTACAAAAAGGGCCGTGGCCGTTACAAGGCGGCACCGGAAGCGTCGCTTAAGGCCGCGCTCGCCGGTGTCGAGCGCAAAAAGCAGCAAGCACTGCAAAAGCAGCAATATTTCGATCAGTTGATGGCGTCCGCCACACCGCCGGAATTTGCGCCGCTATTGAAAACGCTGCTCTATGCGCCAGACAAGAATGCCATCGAATTCAAGGCGCTGGATGAAGCCAGCGCGGCGTTACATTTGACGCCCGCACACGTGCTGGCGCGCTGTGGCGCGTTGCCGTCCTCTCACGACTATCATCTGGACAAATTTCTGTTCGAACACTTTCCGCGTGGCCAGGCACATGCCGCGTTCGATGTGCCTGTCATGGATGCGGATTTGCCGCTGGCGGATGTGGCGGCCTACAGCATTGACGACGCGGCTACCACTGAAATCGACGATGCGTTTTCGGTATCGCAGCGAGTCACCGGTGGTGTGCGTATCGGTATCCATATCGCCGCGCCTGCGTTGGGAATTGCACTGGCGACCCCGATTGAAACCGTGGCGCGCGAGCGGCTGTCCACCGTTTACCATCCGGCGGGCAAAATCACCATGCTGCCCGATGCGATCATCGGTGCGTATACGCTGGCCGAAGGGCGTGATTGTCCGGCGCTGTCACTTTATGTGGATGTGAATTCCAGCGGTGAAATCGTGGCCACGGAAACCCGGCTGGAGCGCGTGCACATCGCCGGCAATCTGCGGCACGATGCGCTGGAGCCGGTGTTCAACGAAGCCGCGCTGGCCACCGGCGCCATCAATCATGCGCAGGGCAAGGCGTTGTTTACCCTTTGGGATTTCGCCGTGCAGCTCGAAAAAACACGGCGCGGCGGCGCACCTCCCCAGCAACAGCGCGCGGAATATACCTTCAGCGTCGAGAACGACCGTGTGCGCATCGGCCAACGCCAGCGCGGCTCGGCCATCGACACACTGGTATCGGAGCTGATGATTTACGTCAACAGCACCTGGGGGCGTGAGCTGGCGGACAAAAAAATTGCCGCGATTTACCGTGTGCAGCGCGCGGGCAAGGTGCGCATGAGCACCGCGCCCGCGCCGCACGAGGGACTGAATGTGCCGCAATACCTGTGGGCCAGTTCGCCATTGCGCCGCTACGTCGATCTGCTCAACCAGCGCCAGCTGATCGCGGCGGTGCGCAGCGCGCCCGCGCCCTACGAGGCGCGAGACGAGGCGCTGCTGGCTGCGATGCGCGATTTCGAGTTGGCCTCCGACGCCTACGCCGAGTTTCAGCGCACCATGGAACGCTACTGGTGCCTGCGCTGGCTGACGCAGGAATCGCGCAGCAGCGTGCAGGCCACCGTGCTGCGCGAAAATCTGGTGCGCTTTGATGATCTGCCGCTGACCCTGCGCGTGGCGTCGTTGCCGGAGTTGCCGTCCGATAGCACGGTGGAACTGGCGATCTCGTCGATTGATTTGCTGGATCTGAATCTGCACTGCGAGTTTGTTCGGTCGGTGGCCGGCGCCGGGTAGCTCAGCGTAGCCTGCGGCGGCGGCTCGTACCTGGCGTTCGAGAGTGCTTACTTACTTTTTGAATAATGTCGTATTTCACTTGAAATAGTGAATGTAAATATCAGTTTATAAACACTTTTTCTTGCCAACGCTTCGGGTTTCCCGGCACTATCCCAAGTCATGAGCAAGAAGCCCTCGGCCCAAATCATTCCGCTGGCGAAGCCTGCCTCGCCAGCGCGCCGTGCCAAGCGTGGCCACGTCATCGCACGCACCAGCACGCTGTCCAAACTCGACGCGCGGGTGGCGCAACTCGAAAGCATCGTCGCCACGTTCGACCGGCGCATGTCGCGCGGCGCATTCAACCGGCCGTTTCAGATGGCGCTGGCGGGCTCGATGTTGTTACATCTGATTATCATCAGTCTGGTGACGTTTACGCTTCCCGAGAAAAAAACCGTCAGCAACGAAAAGCCGCTGGACGTGATTTTGGTCAACGCCAAGAGCAAGGCCAAGCCAACCAAAGCGCAGGCGCTGGCGCAGCACAATCTGGATGGTGGCGGCAACACCGACGCTGACCGCCGTGCGAAGAGCCCGCTGCCGGCGGTGCGTAACGATCCGACGTCGAATGATGTGACGGTCGCGCAAAAACGAGTCGAACAACTGGAACAGGAAGTGCGCCAGTTGATGACGCGGCAAAGGTCCACGTTTGCTGCCGCCTCAGGCCCCGCGCAAGCCGTACGGCCCGAGCAGCAACCACCCGATGCGCCCACTGCGCCGACGCCGGCGGACGCGCAACGCAAACTCAACATTCAACGGCTGGAAGCAGAAATCGCACAGCAGTGGGACACGTATCAGAAACGGCCGCGGCGACACGCCATCGGCGCTTCGGCTACTGAACATAGGCCTACGCGCTATGTCGAGGACTGGCGAGTCCGCATCGAGCGGCTGGGCGAAGCCAACTATCCGCAGGCCGCGCGCGAGAAAAAAATCTACGGCAGCCTGCTGCTGATTGTATCGATACGCTCCAACGGCACGCTTGAAAACGTCGAAGTGCGCCGTTCGTCCGGCCACAAAGTACTGGACGACGCAGCGATACGCATCGTGCGTCTGGGTGCGCCTTATCCGGCATTTCCGGCTGACCTCGCGCGGGAATACGACATCCTTGACATCAGCCGCACGTGGCGCTTTACCACCGCGGATCGCATCGAAACCGAATAGCCGCTGCACCCGCGTGCGTGGCCTGCACTACAATTGCCACATGACTGATACGTACGCCGTCATTGGCAATCCCGTCGCGCACAGCAAATCGCCTGAAATTCATGCGGCGTTCGCGCGCGCGACTTCACA
>SYEN01000267.1 GCA_005800795.1 Burkholderiales bacterium
ACAACTATCGCGGCGTGTCGAAGTATTATTTCCCGATGTATTTAAAGGAAATCGAATACCGTTACAATCACCGCAACGACAACGTATTCAAGCTCTTTCTTAAAATCTACTTTAGTTACGTTTCGCCCTAATTACCAAAAAAATTAATCAATTAAAACAGATACTTATATAGACTCTGCCGCTATTCGACCGGCTTGATTTTCGCCGCCTTGATAACGCGCGAAAAGTACGCGAGCTCTTTGCGGATTTTCGCGGCCATCGCCTCCGGCGTGCTGGTAAGCACATCGGAGCCCGCCACTGCGAGTTTTGAAATCATGTCGGACTCTTTCAGCATGCCATTCAGTGCACCGTTGAATTGCGTGATTATGGCGCGCGGTGTTTGCGCCGGGGCGAGAAAACCCTGCCACGGCATGACATCGATGCCCGGCAACCCCGCCTCGGCAAAGGTTGGCACGTCAGGCAAAAACGGCAAACGCTCCTGAGCGGACGTCGCCAACACCTTGACGCGGCCTGCCTTGATCGCCGCCATCGCCGCAGGCGGCGTGGCAAACACGAAATGCACCTCACTTTGCGCCAACGCGAGTTGCGCAGGCGCGCCGCCCTTGTAGATCACGGTGGTGATATCGGTCTCGCTCACCTGCTTAAAAATCTCCGCCGCGATGTGACCAACGCCCCCCATGCCCGGCGCACCCGCGCGCACGGCGCCCGGCTTCGCGCGCGCCATCGCCACCAACTCTTTTACGTTATTCGCCGGCAACGAAATCGGCACCGTCAGCACCAGCGGCGACGCGCCCACCAGTCCCATCGCCGCAAAATCACGGTCAGGATCGTACGGCACTTTGCGGCTCAGAAAAGGCATGATGGTATGCGACGCATACGCAAACAACAGCGTGTAACCATCCGGCGCTGCGCGTGCCACCAGCTCGGTGCCGATGATGCCGCCCGCGCCCGCGCGATTGTCGATCACCATTTGCTGCCCCAGCACCTGCGACAATCGGCTGGCGGCGATACGCGCCACGATGTCGGTAGCACCGCCGGTCGCCACTGGGACAATCAGGCGAATGGGGCGTTGCGGGTAGGCGGCCTGCTGCGCGCCTGCCGCAGCCGGCAACGCCAATATGCTGGCCAAGGTAGTTCGTAAGTATTTGTTTTTAAACATATTTTTATATTCTGCTACAGCACCAGCGGCGCCAATTTGCCATCGCGATCGGATTGCAATTCCGCAAAGCGCTGCCCTTCCACCGTAGCGCTCTTCAACCACTCCAGCGCCGCCTTGTGCAGCACAAACCGCACGCGCTCGTACTGCATGAAGTGTGACGAGGAACCCACCTTGATGAACACGCGGTTATCCATTTTCAACCCACCCCACGTGGGCAAACGGTTCACATAATTGTCGAACTCACCGAGCATGAACAACGTCGGCGCTTTGATGTTGCCAATATTCGAGCGCCAACCAAAATTCATGCGATTGGGCGCACGCATGATGCCGCGGCCATCGGCCGTCCAATGCGCACCAAGGCCGTCTTCCTGCATCAGCGCCTTCCACATCACCTCGCGGATTTCCGCGTGTTCGATCTGACCCTCACTTTTGCAATCGTTTTCCCAACGCTCGACCATCAGTCTGTCCCAGCCTTGCAGCAACATCGGCGCACCCACCTCAGGGAACGGATTCGGCGGGGTATCGCTCGGAAAATACGGTGCGGGACCATACAGCACGAGCTTGTCCACCTTGTCCGGATGCATGGCCGCAAAGCCGCCCGCGCGTGGCGTACCGGTGGACCAGCCGATCAGGCTGATTTTTTCAACCTTGCGCAGATCCATGATGAACTTCACCACGGCTTCCACTTCATCATGTTCAGTGCGGCTCGACACCAGCTTGAAGCGGTAACGCGGTTGGGTGACTTCTTTCAGCACATGCGGAATCAGCAAATGCTGCTGCGACGGATCGACGTTGGTTGGATCATCCATCATCGGCTTGGGTGAAGAACCGTACGCCGTGTGCGTCATCGCGAACACATCGTAGCCCGCGCGCGCCAGCACACGCATGAAACTGTAGTTGTCTTTGTAATCGAGATCGTAGGCCACGTTCGACGGCGAAAAGCCGCCATGCACAAATAGCACCACCGGCGGCTTTGCGCTTGCAGCAACAGAAGCTGCAACTTTCTCGCGCAAGGCCAAGCCGACGGTTTGCCCCAGATTCGCCGGTACGGTGGAAACGTGAGTGACGAAACGGTCGATGGTTTGGATGGTATCGTCGGTGTACATAATCATGGATGATGTTGAAAGTTGCCACGAATTGTAGCCCTTATGGCGCGCACCGTTATACGGGATTTGCTCTCCCCGAATTGGGGCCTCCCCAGAGGCTGCGGGTAAAATGGCAGCTTCGAGGAGATTTCGATGCCGTCAGTTTCAGTTCGCCCATCAAGAACAGGAACCTTTATCTTTGTCCTTGCCACAGCGTTGGCCGCCCACCACGCGCACGCGCAATCCTACCCCGCCAAACCCGTGCGCATCGTCGTCGGCTTCGTGCCCGGCGGCGGCAGTGATTTCATCGCCCGATTGGTATCGCAAAAAATCACTGAGCCCCTCGGTCGCTCCGTGCTGATCGACAATCGCCCGGGCGCAGGCGGCGTGATCGCCACTGAATACGTTGCGCGCCAACCCGCCGACGGCTACACGCTGCTGCTCACCAGTGCCGGGCCCAACGGCATCGCGCCCGCGATGACTGCAAAAATTGCCTACGACCCGCTGAGAGATTTCGACGCCATCACGCAGGTGGTGAACATGCCGTTCATGATGGCGGTGCACCCGTCACTGCCGGTGAAAAACGTGAAGGAGCTGATCACGCTCGCGCGTACGAGGCCGGGACAACTCAATTTCGGCTCGGCGGGCCACGGGTCCACCAATCTTCTGGTCGGCGAAATACTTAAAATGTCCGCCAAAATCCAGCTCACGCACGTGCCGTACAAGGGCGTCGCAGCCGCAATGACCGATGCCATCTCCGGGCAAATTCAACTCATGTCGGGCGATCTGGTAACGATCTGGCCGCAGGCCCGAAACGGCAAGCTGCGCGCACTCGCTGTCACCTCGGCCAAACGCTCGTCGCTAACCCCTGAGATTCCCACCATTGCCGAAACAGGCGTGCCCGGTTTCGACACCAGCGGCTGGTTCGGCCTGGTCGCGCCCACTGGCACACCGCGCGCCGTCATCGAGCGTTTGCATACCGAAATCGTCAAGGGAATCACTGCCGCCGACGCGCGCGAACGTTTAAGCGCCATAGGCGGCGACGTGGTGGCCAGCAGCAGCGCGGATTTCGCCACGTTCATGCGCGCGGATCATGTCAAGTGGGCCAAGGTGGTCGCGGCGGTCGGTTTGCGGGATAATCCGTAAGTATATGATTAATTTATATTTTTTTGACTACTTTGGCGCCATTGCAACCAGCCGACCCATCCTGCTATTGAAACAGGAAAAACTCGTCAGTAAGGCTGGTCGCCGTAACTCCTACCAAAGTAACCATTCGCGTATCCAAGTTAATTCCGTTGGCCGCACCGTTCGCATCGACATAGACATCCGTGTTTAGCGTGTTCTGAAACACGTAGAGAAATCCGTCTGCACGTGGCGTGGTTCCTGAGTAACCCAGCGAGTCGAACAGCGGCCGAAAATCCAGACCGTCGTTCAGGCCAGCACGCATATCAAAGCCGTAGATGCTGTCGCCCTGATCGGTCATCGCCTGATACACAAACAGGTCACTACCGGTAGTCGCGCCGCCAAAATCCACCGCATTGCTGCCCAGCATCACCTCTGTGCCCACACCACCCACGATGTAGTCATTACCATTGTCGCCGTCAATAATGTCATTGCCAGCAGCGCCGAAAATCACGTCGTTTCCGCCGCCGCCGTCGAGCAGATCGTTTCCGTCCTCACCCATGATCTGATCGTCGCCGCCATTCGCGCCCGGCTCGCCCGCCTCACCCATCATGATGTCGTCGTCCACACCGCCCTGCAGCGTGTCGTTACCAAATCCGAACGTCAGATAAAACCCGTCGCCAAAAATGATGTCGGCGCCATCGTCGCCCATGAGCATGTCGTTACCCTGCCTGCCGTCGACCGCATCAAACTCATTGCCACCAGAGATGGTGTCGTTCCCGGTTTCTCCCACCAGTACATCCTGCCCCGCACCACCAGTAACATTGTCGTCGCCAGCGCCGCCGAGTACGGTATCTGCACCGTTCTCGCCGTTGATAATATCGTTTCCGGCCACGCCGGCCAGCGGGTTGATACTATTTCCCAGCTCGCCTTCGAGCCAGTCGTTGCCTTCGCCGCCAGACAAAATGTCCACACCGCCGTTGCCGGTCAACGTATCGTTGCCAGCGCCGCCATTCAAGACATCAGCGCCCCCGGGGCCAGTTATAACATCTATCACTATAGAGCCGGTCAGCGTAATTGGCGCATTGCCGACGATGGCATTGTTGATATTCACCCGGTCAACGGCATCCCAGTTGGTGAAGGCAAATCCTGCGGCGCTGAAGCTGGTTATGGAATCACTGTTGACGTTGATGGTTACCGAATTGGCAACGCCCCCGCCATTGCTTAGAAACTCGGTATTCAGGCTTATGCGGTCCGCGGCAAGCTGGCGGGAATCAAAAGTCGCAAAGCAGTTGCCTTCAAAATAGATCTGCTAGATCGAACGCATGGGCGCGACAAGCGAATAAGTAGAGAAATCGATCCCAAAGTTACCTATCATGCGAAGCTGATCCGTGCCGGCGCCGCCTTCGAAAATGTCTTGCGAGTTATCCAGAAGGTTGGAGGAAAAATCGAATCGATCATTACCGTTACCGCCCAAAAGCAGGTCCGTGCCCAGACCGCCAGTCAACGTATCATTACCATCGCCGCCCATCAGCGTATCCGTACCTTCGCCGCCCGCAAGGCTATCATCGCCCGTCCCTGACAGTTGGGAGAGTGAAACGTTTAACGTATACGAAGAACCCCCTCCTACTGCCAGGGGAACCAAATCGCGGTTGAATACATTGCCCGCTTGCGTCTTATTGCCGACTTCCAGCGTGTAGAAGCCAGCCGTAGGCGCGGTGTACGCCAGAAATGAATCCAAGGTAGTCGCCGAACCGAAATCTCCCAGCAGGACATCAGAAGTATCGTTAAGCCCCACCACCGTGCCCTGCGAGTCACTCAGTCTCACACGCTATCCAGATTGGTAGTGGTGTCGATATCGAAAAACACCGTCTGCCCGGCGGCGAGGTTAATGCGATAGAACTCCACGATATCGGTCCCATCGGAGGGCGATACCACCGACAGACTTCGGACAAAGTCAGTTTCGCTGGCGGCGATGTTGAAATTCGCAAATCCATCCCTGTAAATCGTAGTGCCGTTGTTGACGTCCGAAATGTCGAGCGCGCTGGCAACGCTGTTATTATTTAAATTTGCGGCACGAACGATGGTGCCGGATCCGTTAAACGCAGAAAACGTATTTTCGTCCCCGATCAAAAAATCATCGCCCGAGCCACCGGCTAGCGTGTCATTTCCGAGGTAACGTAACCCGCGAGCCGGTCCCTGCCACCATTCCCAGAAAAGGTTTCATTCGCGGCGTTACCCCGTATAAAATCATTGAGATCGGTGGCGGAAATGATTTCGATGCCGGTAATGGTTGCCGCGGTTCCCGGGTTGAATCGCCAGGCATTACCGATCGCGAGATCTATGTTGGTGCCGACGAGCGTTGGATTTGCCACCGCGTTGTAGCCACCCAGATCCAGAGTGTCGGTTCCGGATCCGCCATCGATGTTGTCCTCTGTTGCGACACCGGACAACCTAATCACGTCGTTGCCGGCGCCCAAGTTGATCGTGTCTCGGCCCGCGCCCCCTTGGACGAAATCACTGAGATTGCCTCCGATAAAGGTATCACCAGCGACGTCCTGCAGCTCGGGCACCGTTCCACCGGTAAATTCCAGTAATCCACCATTTGTCGCGTTTGCAACATTTTGCGCATTGAGCGCACCGGTAAATGTGGCCATTGAGTCCTTTTCTAATTTGTCTTGTAGCTAAGTTAATTGATCCGATGGAAGCGCGCTGGATAATCCAATAGGCCGGTGTCCGTTTCCGTTACTTGACGCTGGCCGCATGCGGGACAGCATCGCTACATTTTTACTTAAACTATTCATCGCTCGCTCATTCTAACTTAACTCACTAGCCAAGACAGTAGTGTCCCAACGATTATCAGAGTAGAGAGAGCTGGTTTTGCTCATTTTGCTCATCGGTGGTTGGGGTAAGTAATTGATGTAAAGGCGTTTTCTCAAACACATTCAAGCTCAAGATTTGTAGAATTTCATACAGGCTC
>SYEN01000268.1 GCA_005800795.1 Burkholderiales bacterium
GCGTGTCGAAGTATTATTTCCCGATGTATCTGAAGGAAATCGAATACCGATACAATCACCGCAACGACAACGTTTTTAAGCTTTTCTTGAAACTCTACTTTGGTTACGTTTCGCCCTAATTACCAATTTTTTTTGCATAAAAATAACAAATAAAACACATACTTACGAAAGGCCCAAGGTCAAGACCATGGCTATCACACCGGACGAAACCCACGACGCAAAGCGCAAAAGCTGGGTTACCAGTTCCAACGGCCATGCGGATTTTCCGATCCAGAATTTGCCGCTGGGGATTTTTAGTACGGTTAACAATTGGGGCGACACACCG
Source organism: Burkholderiales bacterium (assembly GCA_005800795.1). Lineage (GTDB taxonomy): Bacteria > Pseudomonadota > Gammaproteobacteria > Burkholderiales > SG8-41 > UBA5216. Next base: position 326 of record SYEN01000268.1, read on the forward strand.
CGCGGCGGTGTTGCGATCGGCGACGAGGTGTTCGACCTCAAGGCTGCGTGCGAAGCGAAACTTTTTTCCGGCGACGCGGAAAAGGCTGTGCGTGCCGCCAGCAACACCACGTTGAACGACCTGATGGCGATGGGCACGGGGCCGCGCGCGGCGTTGCGCAAACAGCTGTCTGCGTTGCTTGCAGAAGGTACGGCGGAATCCAGGAAAGCGCAGCCGCTGGCGGCAAAGTTATTGCACAAAACCTCGAATTGCAACTTGCACTTGCCGGCGAAAATCGGCGCGTTTACCGATTTCTTCGCGGGCATCACGCATGCGGAAAACGGCGGCAAGCGCCGTGGCGCCAATCCGCCGCTAAGCTCTAATTACAAATACGTGCCGGTGGCCTATCACAGCCGCGCTTCGACCGTGCGCCCGACCGGCGTGGACGTGCGCCGCCCGAACGGTCAGCGCGTGGTGGACGGCGACAAGCTGCCGACCTTCGGCCCGTGTCTGAAAATGGATTTTGAGCTCGAATTCGGCATCTGGATCGGCAACGGCAATGCGTGGGGCGATTCGATTCCCACCGGCACGGCCGCCAATCATGTGTTTGGCTACTGCATGCTGAACGACTGGTCGGCACGTGATATTCAGCGTTGGGAGTCGCAGCCGCTGGGGCCGTTTTTGTCAAAAAATCTGGGTACCACGATTTCGCCGTGGATCGTCACACCCGAAGCGCTGGCGCCATTTCAGATCGCGCAGCCGCTGCGCCCTGAAGGCGACCCCAGGCCGCTGCCGTATCTGTGGGACGACACGGATCAGCGTGAAGGTCAGCTTGATCTGGAACTTGAAGTGTTGATCCACACCGAGACCATGCGCGCCAAGGGCCTGCCACCGCAGCGTATCGCGGTTTCAAACACCAAACATCTGTATTGGACGGTGGCGCAGATGGTGGCGCATCACACGTGCGGCGGCTGCTCGCTGGAACCAGGCGACATTTTCGGCTCCGGCACCATCAGTGGCCCCACGCCGGAAAACTATGGCAGCATCGCTGAGTTGTCGTTCGACGGCACGCGCGATATCCCGTTGAACTCGGGCGAAACGCGCCGCTGGGTGAACGACGGCGATGACATCTATCTGCGGGCACGCGGCAAGCGCGCGGGTTGCGTGCCGATCGGTTTTGGCGATTGTTGCGCACGGATGGTAGCGGGAAAAGCGCCTTAATAAATCAGCGCCGTTCGCGCAGCTTGCGCGATCACGATCCATCGCAAGCGAGGCTTAGGTTTGCTCCCACGGCAAGCCGTCATGGCGCCAGCCGTTCTTCTCGTTACGGTGATTGTTTTCACCGAGGTCGCCTTCAAAGCCGTGTACGACGTTGTAGACCTGCGTGTAGCCGGCGGCTTCCAGCGCGAGTCCGGCGTCAATGGTGCGATTGCCGCTGCGGCAGATCAACACCACAGGCCGGTCAGTGGCAGCGGTTGCCTTGATTTGTGAGACGAATTGGCGTGGATCGACCTGCCAATCCGGGCCGTCGCTCCACGCGACGTGAATCGCGCCCACCGGATGGCCGACGAAATAATGTTCGATTTCGCTGCGGATATCGAAAAGAATCGCGCCGGGGTTCTTTCGCAAGAATTCATACGCTTCCTGGGGAACTAGATTTTTCATGAACGGTGACAATCTGCGGGCCAACCCGCGAGGGAAAGCCATTATAGTCAGCCTGGGGTGAAATTAAAATATTGTTTTAAAACACATACTTAAAAAGTTTTCTGCGGTTCATGGTTGTAGTGAGAAATGGGAATAGGTTGCGGGCAGGCGCCAGACAATCCCTCCCCACGGGGATGACGAAATTCGGTAGGCTGCTAAGGTATAATCACTGCCCTGCCGAGGAGCGTTGCGACGGTTCATTCCCTGTGAATGACATCCGCCAGGCTCGGTGAACCACCCCGCAACGGCGCTCACGAACTTTTTTCGCAATGAAAGGAGGACGTGATGAAAGCCGACCGCTTCACCGCCCTGCAACAAGCTCTCGCCTCGCGCATCCTGATACTGGATGGCGCCATGGGCACGATGATCCAGCGTTACAAACTCGGTGAGGCCGAGTATCGCGGCGAGCGCTTCAAAGCTATCGATCAGGACGTCAAGGGCAACAACGAGTTGCTGGTGTTGACGCGGCCGCAGGTTATTCAGGAGATCCACGAGCAGTATCTGGCTGCCGGCGCGGACATCATCGAAACGAATACCTTTGGCGCACAACGCATCGCGCAGGCCGACTATCGCATGGAGGCGCTGGCTTATGAAATGAACGTTGCAGCCGCCAAACTCGCGCGTGCAGCCTGTGCAAAGTATTCCACGCCAGACAAGCCACGTTTTTCAGCCGGCGCGTTTGGTCCCACGCCCAAGACTGCATCGATTTCACCCAGTGTGAATGACCCCGGCGCGCGAAATGTGACATTTGATGAACTTGTGGCGGCGTATCTGGAACAAGCGCGTGCAATGCACGAAGGCGGCGTTGATTTGTTTCTGGTGGAAACCATTTTCGACACTTTGAACGCCAAGGCGGCGCTTTTCGCCATTGAGCAGTTTTTTGAAGCGTCGGGCGAACGTTATCCGGTGATGGTGTCCGGGACGGTCACGGATGCATCGGGACGCATTCTATCCGGGCAAACCGTGGAGGCGTTCTGGAACTCGGTTCGCCATATCAAGCCGGTCACCATCGGTCTTAACTGTGCGCTAGGCGCGGCGTTGATGCGCCCTTACATCGCCGAGCTGTCGAAGATTTGCGACGCGCCGATATGCGTGTATCCCAATGCAGGTTTGCCCAACCCGATGAGCGAGACCGGCTTTGATGAAACGCCACCGATTACATCGGGCTTGTTGAAAGAGTTCGCGGAAGCGGGTTTCGTCAATGTCGCAGGCGGCTGCTGTGGCACGACACCCGACCACATTCGTGCCATTGCCGAGTCGGTGAAAACCCTGCCGCCGCGCAAAGCGCCTGCGCAGGATCAGAAGTTACGGCTTTCCGGACTGGAGCCCGCGAATATCGACGAACAATCCCTCTTCGTCAACGTCGGCGAGCGTACCAAC
>SYEN01000269.1 GCA_005800795.1 Burkholderiales bacterium
CACGCAACCCGTGGAACCGCGAACATTTTGGCGGTGGTTCTTCCAGCGGCTCGGGCACCGCGACGGCTGCGGGCTTTCTGCCGGCGGCCATCGGCACCGATCCCGGCGGCTCGGTGCGCAATCCTGCGTCGATGTGCGGCGTGGTCGGCATGAAACCGACCTACGGCGTCGTCAGCCGGCGCGGCGTGATACCGCTCGCGTATTCGCTTGATCACGTCGGCACGCTGACGCGCACTGTGCGCGACAACGCACTGATGCTCGACCTCATCGCCGGTTACGACGCGCGCGATCCCGGCAGCGCCAACCGCGCCTCGGGCGGCTATACCGCGCAACTGGGCCGCGATATCACTGGCATCCGCATCGGGGTGTTGCGCCATTTTTATGCCCATGACATGCAGGCCGACGAGGAAATCGCCGCCGGCATCGAGAACGCCGTCGACCAACTGGCAGCGCTTGGCGCCGAGGTGCGCGAGGTTTCCACCGCGCCGCTGAACGAGTATCTCGCGTGCAATCGCACCATCCTCACCAGCGAGGCTTTCGCCGTGCACGAAGCATGGATGCGCGAACGTCCGCAGGATTACGGCACGCTCGCGCGCGAACGGCTGATGGCGGGCGCGTTTGTGCGGGCTGCCGATTACGTCAACGCCACGCGCCTGCGCCGCAAGCTGACCGATGCGTTCCATGCGCTGTTTCGCGACGTCGATGTCATCGTCACAGCCAGCTCGATGGACCCCGCGTGCCGCATCGACGACCCCAAAGCCGTCGAGTACACCTACGGTCGGCAGGCGCGCGCGCCGTTTAACATCACGGGCAGTCCGGCGCTGTCGGTGCCCACCGGCTTTTCCGAAAGCGGGTTGCCGCTGGGCATGCAAATTGTCGGCAAGCCGTTCAGCGAAGCCCTGATTTACCGCGTGGCGCACGCTTACGAACAAGCCACCGATTGGGTACAGCAACACCCCGTGTTACTGTAAAAATATGAATATAAACAGATACTTACGAAATATTGGCTTGTTGGCTGTGGTGCCCGGCGTGATGCTCGGTGGTTGCGCCACACCTACCGCTAGCGGCGCGGGCGAAGGCCCGATCACCATCGCGAGCCAGGGCAGTTTTTTTGTCGGTGGCCGACCTGTCACCGCAGCGGGCCAATTCGACGCCACCGCCGCACCCAATCCGCCCACGGCGGGGCAGACTTACTGGGTCGATCAGATGTACGTGCAGTACCAGATTCCGGTCAACGCACGCAAATATCCGCTGGTGTTTGTGCACGGCGGCAGCGGCACGGGACGCGTGTGGGAAACCACCCCCGATGGCCGCGAGGGATTTCAGACGATATTCCTGCGGCGCGGTTTTCCGGTTTACATCGTTGACTTCCCGCGCCGCGGGCGCGCGGGCTATCCGAGCTTCGGCGGCCCCTTCGGCCAGCTCGACGCCAATCAGCAAATCGTCGCCAATCGCACCGGGCAGGCCGGGCGTGAGTTCGCGTGGTCGCGCTGGCGCTTGGGGCCGAAGTATCCTGACGTGTTCCCGGTGCAGGCATTTCCGATGAACGCAGTGGATTCGTTCCTGCAACACCTGGTGCCCACGGTGTCCGACGATCGCGAAATCATCAGCGGGGCGCTGATCAAACTGCTCGACAAAATCGGCCCGGCGGTGTTGGTGACGCATTCCCAGTCGGGTTTGTTCGGCTGGCTCGCTGGCGCGCGCTCGCCCAACGTGAAAGGCATCGTCTCTTACGAACCCGGTTTCGTGTTCGAAAAAAGCGTCCTGCCGCCGCCGATACCGTTGTTCAAAGGCACCCAGCCTTCAGGCACGCCGATAACCCCTGCCGAGTTTGCGAAACTTGCCACCGTACCGCTGCAAGTGGTCTACGGCGACAACATTCCCAAACAGCCGATACCCGATCTCATCGCCGACGGGCGGCGCGCACAGGTGGTGACCTCGGTGATGTTTACCGACGCGTTGAACAAGCACGGAGGACAGGCCAGCGTGTTACACCTGCCCGACGCGGGCCTGCGCGGCAACTCGCACTTCATGTTTTCCGACCTGAACAATGTGCAGGTGGCGGATGAACTGTCAAAGTTTTTGAACGCGAAGCGGCTGGATATCCGCTAGCAACGTCAACTGGCAGAGGTTCACTCCACCATCTTGATGTTCGCTGCTTTGAGCAGTTTGCCGGTGATCCCCATGTCTTCCTTGCGAAGCTGCGTCATCTCTCCGGCGCTGGCGCTAAAGCTGTCCAGCCCCTGACGCGTGATCGCCGTGCGCACCTCGGGCATGGCCGAAATTTTTTGCGTGGCAGCCGATAATTTGTCCAAAACCGACTTCGGCAGGCCGGCAGGCGCCGTGATTGCATACCAGTTACGCAGCACCAGCCCTGGCAGACCGGATTCCGTGAAGGTTGGCAGTTGCGGCAGGACCTCCAGACGTTTTTCGCCGGTAATGGCAATGGCCCGCAGGCGGCCCGCTTTCACCATCGGCACCGCGCCCGACGGATTGGCAAAACCAAGTTGAACCTGTCCGCCAACCAGATCATTCATCGCCGGCCCGCCACCCTTGTACGGCACCTGCTGCATCTTGATGCCCGCCAGCATTTCGAAATATAACGGCCCCAGATGCGTGGGTCCGCCCGTGCTAGAGGTGGCGTAGTTGAGTTCGCCGGGTTTCTTTTTTGCCAGGTCGATGAGTTCGCGCACCGTGGTGACCGGCAGCGTGGGGTGCACCACCAGCATGAACTCGCTGCGTGCGATACCGGCGATGGGCGTGAAATCCTTGATCACGTCGAACGGCACATTGCGGTGTAGCAGCGAAATGGCTATTGAGCTGCTGCCCGCCAATAACAACGTGTAACCGTCGGGCGCCGCCTTCGCCACCAGATCGGTGCCGATGATGGTGTTGCCGCCGCCGCGGTTATCCACTACCACTTGTCTGCCGAAAATTTCCGTCAGCCGGGGACCGAACAAGCGCGCGAGGAAATCGTTGGAGCCGCCCGGCGGATACGCCACGACGATGCGGATCGGCCGGGTGGGAAAATCCGCCTGGGCAAACGCTGCACTCGTCGCACCAATGCAAGATATCAGCCCGGCCGCCGCCAGCGTTCCGGCATTCACGAAATGGAAAACACGTCGCGCTGGCTTCATGCTGTCTCCTCGCAATTACGCCGGCTCAAAGCGCCAAAAGGTTCATCTTAGCGGCGGCAAAGTCCCGTTCGGCACCGCCAGTAACGCATCGTAAATCTTGCGATCAATCTCCAGACCCTCGTTCGACAGCCGCGCACGTTCACGCACCGACCGTTCACCCGGCAGGCGAATTTCGTCCACGCCGGGCTGGCGCGGCACGTCCTTCACCCGAGCCAGCATTTCACTCATGTGACGGCGAAAATCGCCGGCGGGCAGCAAGCGTTCGGGATCGATGGCCATGATGAAGTAGCCGTAGATTTTGTCGTCGCCAAAACCGGATCCTGCCAGTACGCCCAGCGCCTGCATCGCCATCGACAGTGCAAAGCCCTTGTAGCTGCCATCGCCGCCAAAAGGCAGTAGCGTCGCCACCTTCAACGGATCGCGCGTAAGTTTGCCCTCGGCATCCATCGCCACGCCTTCTGGCAGCGGGGTGCCCATACGTTCACGCAGTTGCAGATCGGTGCCCATGAAGGCCGAGGTGCCCAGGTCAATCACAAACGGATCGGTGAGCGTGGGGAAGCCAAACGCCACCGGGTTGGTGCCGGTGACCGGGCCTTTCGAGCCGGGGGCGGCCACGTGCGGGCGGCTCGACACGGTGTGCATGCCTACCAGCCCGGCGCGCGCCACCAGTTCCATGTAATGCGCGCTGCGGCCGCTCATCCACGAATTGTTGACGCCGACCATTGCCATGCCCTGCTCGCGCGCTTTTGCGATTACCGCTTGGGTGGCGTGATACATGGTGACCATGCCGCTGTTGTTGCCGCCGTCGTAAAGCACCGAATTCGGCGTCTCGCGCAGGACGCGCATTTTGCTGCGCGGCTGACGCAACGCCGGATACTCGATCACGTTGAGAATTTTCGGCAAGCCCGAATATTCATAGCCGCACAGCGCGGCATCCATCACGTGATTGGCGATGATGCGTGCTTCTTCTGCATCGTAACCGGCGCGGCGCAGCACGTCCTCGGACAACGTTTGTGCTTCGGCAACGGTTAGACGAACTCTGCC
>SYEN01000270.1 GCA_005800795.1 Burkholderiales bacterium
CATGACGCGTTTGACCGGCTTATCCATGCGGCGCAGCTCGCGCAGCACGCCGCGCAGGTTTTCCGTGGCGGCGATCAGAAACACCTCGTCCCCGGCTTCAATCACGGTATTGCCTTCGGGCGTGATCGGTGCATCCTGGCGGAAAATCGCCGCCACCCGTGCGTCGACGTGCGGCATGTGCTCCCGCAAATACGAAATTTTCTGGCCCACCAGCGGCCCGCCATGAAACGCACGCACCGCGGCAAGACTCACCTTGCCGTGCGCGAATTCCAGTACCTGCAGTGCTTCCGGAAACTCCAGCAGCTTGACGATGTAATCGGTGAGCAGTTGCTCCGGACAGATCGGCACATCGACTGCGAAATTCTCACGCGAAAAAATTTCTGGGTGCGACAAATAGTCAGCCGAGCGGATTCGAGCGATCTTGGTGGGCGTGTTAAAGAGTGTGGAAGCGAGCTTGCACGCCACCATATTGGTTTCGTCGCTTTGCGTCACCGCGAACAGCAAATCCGAGTCGCCAAGGCCCGCCTGTTCCAGTATCGCGGGGTGCGCGGCGTTACCGCACACCGTGCGCACGTCGAGCTTGTCTTGCAACGCGCTCAGGCATTCTGCGTTGGTATCGACGATGGTGATGTCGTTGGCTTCGGAAGCGAGATTTTCCGCGACGGACGACCCCACTTGCCCAGCGCCGAGTATGACGATTTTCAAATCAGCTTCTCCAGGAGATGCACGATTTTAGCCCGTGCGCCGCGCCCGCGCCATGTGCGCGTGGGCCGCCCCATCTGGCGGGGCGTGGTCTGGCCCTATGGCATAATCATTCGGCAAGAGCAAAAGCACTAGCAATCCCCAATCCCATGCCCCGACTTTATTTTCCCGGCGACATCGCCGATCACGGCGAATGTCATATCACGGCGGGGCAGGCGCACCATGTGTTGCACGTGCTGCGTCTGGAAGCGGGTGCAGCGGTGACACTTTTCGACGGGCGCGGCGGCGAATACGCTGCGCGCATCAAGCGCATTGATAAATCCGGATTGACGCTGAACGTCGCCGGACGCGCCACTGTGAGCCGCGAGTCGCCCTTGAATGTGTTACTGGCACAAGGCGTCTCCAGCGGCGAACGCATGGATTACACGGTGCAAAAATGCGTCGAGCTCGGTATCACCGCGATTCAGCCCCTGATGACCCAGCGCAGCGTGGTGCGGCTGAACAGCGAACGCGCCGATAAACGTGTGGCGCACTGGCAAACCGTGGCCGCCGCCGCGTGCGAGCAATGCGGCCGCAACCATCTGCCCGGGATTCTTCCGGTGATGCCACTGATGAAATGGCTGGGTGCCGCCCGTGCCAATACCCGGGATGGCGCTGCCTATCTGCTGTCGCCGCACGGCGGTAAACGTCTGCGCGAACTGCCGCGTCCCACCGGCATGGTGACATTGCTGGCGGGGCCTGAAGGCGGCTGGAATCCCGACGAAACGGCTGCCGTGCTGGGCGCGGGCTTCACGCCATTGACGCTCGGCCCGCGTACTGCGCACCGAAACGGCCGCTGTCGCCGCGCTGGCCGCGATGCAGGCCGTGTGGGGCGATTTTTAGCGCGGCTTCTCGTCCCTTAGCGTCCCTTCTCGTCCCTTATTGCCACAGCCGGTTTGCGCCCCGCTGTGGCGCCGGGTACCATGCGCCGCTTGCGGCCTTCCCCTGACAGCGCTCATGTTTCGTAACTATCTGTTTTTATTGATTATTTTTTCATTGTCCGATACGGTCGCTGCGGCTACGCCAACGCGTCGCGCAGCACCCGCACCGGCAACCCAGCCGGCACCTGCAGGGGACGCCGCCGGCAACGACATGTACGCCTGGTGCAACGCCGTCACGCTGGCCATACCGCAGATCAAGTTGAAGCCGTGCATGACCGCCGATCTGAAACCAGTGGCGGTGAAATCTGTCAGAGGCCGTCACATCATGCTGCGTGAGTTCAAACCCGCGCAGCCGCCTGCCGCGCGCGTGCTGGTGATCGGCGGCATCCATGGTGACGAATTGACGTCGGCATCCATCGTGTTTCGCTGGCTGGAAATTTTGCAGCAGCCGGACAACGCCGCCAGCGTTTACCACTGGCGCGTGATTCCGGTGATGAATCCGGACGGCCTTCTGGCGCGGCCGCCTACGCGAGTGAACGCGCGCGGCGTGGATCTGAATCGCAACTTTCCGACATACAACTGGTTGAAAGAAGCGCCGCGTTATTGGGAAACCAAAACCCGCCGCGATCCGCGCCGTTATCCGGGCAGATCGCCCGCTTCCGAGCCGGAATCGCGCTGGCTGCACGACGAAATCGTGCGCTTTCGCCCCGATGTGATTGTGTCGATCCACGCGCCCTATGGCGTACTCGATTTCGACGGCCCGCCCACCGGCGTCGAAGCGCCCCTGCGTTTTGGGCGGCTGCATCTGAACCGCGTTGGCGTATATCCCGGTTCGTTGGGCAATTTCGGCGGCTTGAAAGAAGGCATCCCGGTGGTCACGCTGGAATTGCCGCACGCGCTCAAAATGCCCACGGAAGCGGAACTCACGCACGTATGGAACGATATGCAGCGCTGGCTGCGGGTGAATTTGATCGAGCGGCGCATGGCACAACCGGCGGCGCCCGCCGTACCTGCCGCGCCTGTGGATACGGCTGCCCTGCCGGAGGACGCGGTATCAGCGCCGTAGTTCGCGCGTCCAGTTCAGCGCGTCACGTTATCCAGCCACCGCTTGACGTGGCGCGTGAGCTCACTTTCCGCGCCGGTGAAATAATGATCCGCACCCGCAACGGAAATCTGCCCGGAGCCGCGCACGCGCCTGATCGCCTCGGCGCGTTTGGCGGCGTTCGCCAGCACGGCAGGGAAATCTTTTTCGCCATAAATATCCAGCACCGGTGATCTGAAAGTTTCGGCTTGAACGTACACACCCGTGCTGATGCCCACCGACGCCCACGCGTCGATGTCGCTGGCACCGCCCTTATCGTGACCACTCGCCATGAAGTGATTCACCATGCGCGCGCCCATGCTGTGCGAAACAACGGCGATTTTGCGGTGACCTTTGTCGCGCAGAAACTTCACCGCCACGCGCAGGCGTTCGGCGGCATCGGGAAACAGCGCCGGGTACGATTCGCCCTTGGCGTCGGCCGCCAGCACCGGCATTTGCACCGACAGCGTGGCATAGCCCTGCTCGGACAACTGACTGCGCAAGGCGTTGATGAGATTCCAGTCGGGATGCACACCCATGCCGTGCACCACAATCACGCCCGCACGCGCCTTGGGGTTGGCGGCGTAAATGGCGAGAAATTTGTGGCCGTTATCCTGCGCCAGAGTCACCGCGTCGCCCACCAGAATTGCAGGGGTGATTTCATCGGCCCAGCGCTTTTCCCGGGCGTAATCGGGCGACTGAGCAAGCGCTGAAGTGCAAAACAAAAATATCAATAAAAACAGATGCTTACGCATGGTTCTCACGAGGACTCTCTGCGGGTTCCCGGCGCATTACTGCGCGCTGAACTTCGGCACGCGCTTGCCGGTAAACGCCGCCACGCCTTCGCGGTAATCGGCGGTATCAAAGCATGCAAAACCCTGGTCCCACTCGGCGGGCGCTACGTCAGCGCGCACGCTCAGCCGCTCGGTAAATTGCTTGTGCCAACGTGCGACCAGCGGTGCGCCCGCGGCGATGCGGCGCGCCATCGCGTAGGCTTCGGTCTCCACCTGATCGTCCGCCACCACGCGATTGACCAAGCGTTTTTGCAACGCTTCGGCTGCGCCGAACACGCGGCCTTCGAGCAGAATTTCCAGCGCCACTGCGCGGCCCACCAATGCGAGCAAACCAGCCAGCTCGCCGTAACCCATGGTGAGTCCGAGTTTGTTGATCGGCACGCCGAACTTGCTCGATTCACCGCAAATGCGCATGTCACAGCACGCGGCGATTTCCAGCCCGCCGCCCACGCACGCGCCTTTGATCAGTGCGACCGTGGGATGTTTGCATTGCGCCACTGACTGCATGGTTTGATGAATCAACCCGCCATAAACCTTTGCCTGTTTGGCATCAGCACGCTCGGTCGCAAATTCGGCGATGTCCGCACCGGCGGCAAACGCCTTGTCACCCGCGCCGCGCAACACCACGCAGCGTAAAGCGTCGTCCGCCGACAGTTCGCGCAACACCTCGCCCAGCCGCGCCCACGTCGGCTTGTTGAGTGCGTTCAGCCGCTGGGGATTATTCAGTGCGACAGTGGCAATGTTTTCATCACGCGTGACAACCACCTGGTCCATCAGTCGATGCTCACGTTGGCCGCCTTCACCAGCCTAGCGTACTTGGCGATTTCCGCGTCGAGAAATTTGGCGAATTGCTCCGGGGACATCGGATTCAACTGCGTGCCGACTTCCTCGAGTTTTGCCTTGGCGTCGGGCAAGCCCATGATCTTGTTGATTTCCGCGTTGAGTTTGGTGACGATCTCGCGCGCCGTTTTTGCGGGCGCCATCACGCCGTACCAGTTGGTCATCTCAAATCCCTTCATGCCGGCTTCGATCATGGTCGGCGTTTGCGGCAACTGCGGTGAACGCTGCGGCGTGGTGAGCGCCAGCGCTTTTAGTTTGCCGCCGCGAATATGCGGTAACACGGGTGGCATGGTGTCGAAATTCATGCTGACGTGGCCGGCGATCAAATCCACCACCGCAGGGCCGCTGCCTTTGTATGGCACGTGCACGATCTTCGCGCCGCTGATAAGTTGAAACAGTTCGCCTGCCAGATGCTGCGTACTGCCCACACCCGATGATGCGTAGTTCAGCGCGGCGGGTTTGGTTTTGGCGAGGCCGACCAGTTCCGCCACGTTCTTCGCCGGAATCGACGGGTGCACCACCAGCACGTTCGGCACATACCCCACGTAAGCCACCATTGCAAAATCACGCGCCGGGTCGTAGGGCAGCTTCTTGTAAAGATTGGGAGAGATGCCGTGCGAATTGACATGACCCATGATCAGCGTGTGCCCATCGGGCGGTGCCTTGGCGACGATATCCGCGCCGATGGTCCCGGCCGCACCGCCACGGTTATCCACCACAAAGGTCTGGCCCCAGTGTTCGGTGAGTTTGGCACTGATTATGCGCGCCACGACATCGGTGCCGCCGCCGGGAGGAAAGCCCACCACCACGCGCACGGACTTTGTGGGGTAGTGCTGGGCCAAAGCGGCAGCCGGCAGCACAACGGTCAGCACAAGGGCAGCATATAGTTTGTAAGTATTTGTTTTCATTGATTATTTTCTAAATTCCGCTGAGGTTATTCCGACTTGATGCCGGCGTCGCGAATGATCTTACCCCAGCGCGCCACGTCGCTTTTCAAAACCTCGGCGAATTTTTCCGGTGCCATCAAATCCACTTCCATGCCTTGCTGCGACAGTTTGTCGCGCAAATCCTTTTGCGACAGCGTTTTATTGGTGACCGCTGCCAAATATTGCACCATGTCTTTCGGCAACGCCTTGGGGCCGAGCACACCGTACCACGTGGTGTAGTCGTAACCTGCAACGCCCGCTTCCGCAATTGTCGGCAACTCGGGAAACGCGGGCGATTTTTTGGCGCCGGATACGCCCAGCGCGCGCAGGCGGTTGCCGCGTATGTGGCCTGCGGCCGCCGGCATGGTGGCGATCATCATTTGTATTTGCCCGCCGATGGTATCGGTCAGGGCAGGCCCCGCGCCTTTATACGGCACATGCTGCAACTGCACCTGCGCGAGTCGCATGAACAATTCCACCGCCAGATGCGCCGAACTGCCCACGCCGCCGGTGCCGTAGTTGATGCCATTCGGCTTGGCTTTGGCCAGTGCGACGAGTTCTTTTACCGATTTCGCTGCGACACCGGGATTGACCACCATCACGTTGGGCGTGACACCCACCATGGCGATGGGGGCAAAATCATTCAAGGTGTCGTAAGGCAGCCTGGCATACAGCGTGGCATTGAAGGTCATGCCCTGATGATTCATCATCAGCGTATAGCCGTCACCGGCAGCTTTCGCCACGATGTCGGTAGCGATGGTCCCGCCGCCGCCGCCGCGATTGTCGATGACCAACGGCTGACCCAGCGATACCGACATTTGCTGCCCCACCATGCGCGCAATCAAGTCGGTGGTGCCACCAGGCGCAAACGGCACCATGAAGCGTATCGGCTTGTCAGGATAAGCGCCGGGTCTGGCAGCTTCCATCGGCGGCGGTGCTTCCTTGCCCTTGGCGGGTGGTTTGGCCTTGGCTTGGGCGTGTGCGCTTGCGGCTAACAGCACGGCCAAAACGAGGCTGGAACGTGAAACAGTCTTGAGCATAGTCAGCCTACCTCGATGTCGAAATACCATTGATAAACCAATACTGTCGTTCCCGCGCAGGCGGGAACCAATGCGATGTTTGAGAGGCTAGGGTGTTATGGGTTCCCGCCTGCGCAGGAACGACGTGGGAAAAATTGTAGCGCTTGGCGTCGCCCTCGGCGCATCTACACCTTTACGCCAGCCGCCTTCGCCTTCTTAACAAAATACTCACGTGCCGCCAGCATGGTGTCCAGCGTACCGAAGGCATTGGTGTAGTGGCCCTTGAATCCTGCGCCTTCGATCAGCTTGAACATCTTGCCAAAATTCATATTGCCCTTACCCGGCACCAAATGCTCCTCGAAGCCGTTGCGCCAGCAGTCGGCGAGCCGCACTTCGTGCACGCGCTTGAAGTTGA
>SYEN01000271.1 GCA_005800795.1 Burkholderiales bacterium
ACAACTATCGCGGCGTGTCGAAGTATTATTTCCCGATGTATCTGAAGGAAATCGAATACCGATACAATCACCGCAACGACAACGTTTTTAAGCTTTTCTTGAAACTCTACTTTGGTTACGTTTCGCCCTAATTACCAAAAACAATTACTTAAAATATTCCCGCCTGCTAGCAGCCAATCTGCTTTCCACCGCCGCGCACGCACAAACTTATGCGTCGAAAACCGCCAGCTTTATCGTTCCGTTTGCGGCAGGTGGCACCGTGATTGCCACCGAACTCGCGGCGCGCGTTCGATACGCCTGAAGTCAAATCGGGACTGACCAAACACGGGCTGTCCAACGCGTATTTGTGAATGCCGGACGCTACGAGGAATTTCTGCGCCAGCCGTTTCGCACCGATGAAAAAAACGGTCAATTCCACCTGCATACGTGTGGAGCAACGCACCGGGATCGCACGCAGCTCAGGCCTGCAGATTAAGCGCCTTCACCACCTTGCGCCACTTGACGATTTCGTCACGGAAAAACCGTGTGAAGGCTTCCGCGCTCATGGGCGACAGGCTCGCCGCCTGATCGGCCAGACGCGGCTTCATGTCATCTGACGCGAGGATGCGGGTCAGTTCACCATGCAGGCGATTGACGATGTCGGGTGCAACTTTGGCGGGTGCCAGCACGCCCCACCACTGCACCGCCACGTAGCCGGGTAGCGTCTCGGCCAGCGCGGGCAATTCCGGCACGAAGTCCGAACGTTTGGCGCTGGTCACTGCAAGGCCGCGCATGCGTCCGCTTTTGGTGTGCGGCCATACCGCCGGCATGCTGATAATCAGCATTTGCACTTCACCACCCACTGCTGCCGTCATCGCCGGCACGCCGCTTTTGTAGGGCACATGCAGGATCTTGATTTGGGCGGCCGCGGCAAAGGCCTCGGTGGCGAAATGCACAATGCTGCCGCCGCCCGCAGTGGAGTAACTGATATCACCGGGGCGGCTACGCGCCAGCGCGATCAACTCCTTTACGCTTTTCGCCGGCAGCGACGGATGCACCGCCAACATGAACGGCCCTTCGCCGATCATCACCACGCCGGTGAGATCGGTCACCGGATCAAACGGCAACTTGGTTTGCATGGCAGCGCTGGTGGTATAAGTACCGGTGGGCACCAGCAGGGTATAGCCGTCAGGCGCGGATTTCGCCACGTGATCGGAACCGATCATCTGCCCCGCCCCGGCACGGTTGTCCACCACCACCGGCTGCCCCCAGCGCTCGCGCAACCGCTCACCCAACAACCGCGCGAAGATATCGTTCGACCCGCCCGCCACCACTGGCACCACAAAGCGAATCGGCTTGGCGGGGTAGGTTTGAGCGTGCAGTGCACCGGAGATCAAGGCCAGCAGGAGAGAGGCTCCGATTAAGACCGGCGGCGTCATGTGGGCTTCCTTCCAAGGAGGGTGAAACGCGGCATTATAGCGCGTGCAGCCCGCGCACAAAAATTAAATAAGTATCTGTTTTTATTGACTATTTATTGAACGTCTCATCGAATACCGGGTAGTTGCAGGTGATACCAAATTTGCCGCTGTGCATCGCCGGGCGCACCCACGAGGGGTTAAGTTCCTTAAGCGATTTCACCCCCATGAGTCCCAGCGTGGTGTGAATTTCCTGCGCCAGCAATTCAAACATGCGGGTGACACCCTGCTCGCCCGCCGCAGCCAGCGCCCAGCCCTGCAGCTTGCCCACACCCACGGCTTTAGCCCCCAGCGCAATGGCTTTCACCACGTCGGTGCCGCGCGTGACGCCGCCATCCCACAGCACTTCGGCCTTGCCGTTTACTGCAGCGACGACTTCGGGCAGCACCTCGATGGTAGCCTGACCGTGATCGATCTGACGGCCACCGTGATTTGATACATACACCACGTCGGCACCGATTTTCACTGCCAGCTCCGCGTCTTCCGCCGTGGCGATGCCCTTCAAAATCAACGGCAGCTTGGTGTGCTGCTTGATCCACGCGCAGTCGTCCCACGTCAGGCTCGCCTGATGACGTGGATCGCCCGAGTCGGCACGTTGCAGATAGCCGTTGATGATGTCGCGCTCGCGGCGGCTGTAATAGGCACGATCCACCGTCACGCAAATCGCGCGGTAACCCGCCGCCTTGGCACGATCGAGAAAACCGCGCATCCACGCACGGTCGCTACGCACGTAAAGCTGAAACAGCAGTGGCTGGTCGACGCTTTTGGCGACTTCTTCAATGCTCGGCTTGGCCGCTGTGCTGATGAATGCCGTGGTGCCCGCCGCCAGTGCCCCGCGCGCCACCGCCACCGCGCCTGCCGGATCGGCAATCTGCAAAAAATTACCCACCGGCGCGATAAACACCGGCAGCTTTAATTTTTCGCCTAGCAGCGTGGTACTCATGTCGATTTTCGACACATCCACCAGCACGCGCTGGCGCAGCGCAAGACTGTCCAATGCCATGCGGTTGCGTCGCAGCGTCGTTTCCGAATCAGAGCCGCCGCACAACGTGTCCCACTGAAAACGCGACAGATTTTGCCGCGCGTGCATCACCATTTCCTGCAGGGTGTTGAAGGTGCGCGCGTGGTCTTCGCGGCTGGCAGTGCGGGTGAGTTCGACGTCTTTTTTGTTACGTTTTTTGGCTGTTGCCATGGGTTGCTCTCAATTGGAATCCAAAATATTTAATCCGTCATTCCCGCGAAAGCGGGAATCGATAACACAGCGCCAGTAGACACTGGTGTTAAGGGTTCCCGCCTCCGCGGGAACGACGCGGAGGTTGAGAACGTACCGCAGATATCGCGGCATCCAATTCAAATCCCCACACCCTTCAGCGCCCCCGGCATATACCGCTCGCCCGCCCCGGCACCAAACGCAAAAATCTCATTCAATCGGGCGATGTCCTTCGCGTCAATCGCAAGGTCCACCGCCGCCACATTCAGCTCAACATTCTTCGCGTTGTTGGTGCCCGGTATGGGCACAACACCCTCCCACTGCGCGAGCATCCATGCCAGCGCGATCTGCGCCGGTGTCGCGCCATACGTCTTCGCCATCGCCTCCAGTTCAGCGACAAGCTTGATATTCTTCGCCAGATTCTCCGGGAAAAACCGCGGATGACGCCGCCGCCGGTCGTTTTCGGGTATGTCATCCACGCTTCTAATCTTGCCAGTGAGCAGCCCGCGGCCCAGCGGCGCATAGGCGATGTAGCCCACACCGAGTTCCTTGCAAGCGGGCAGGATGTCTTTTTCGACCTCGCGAAACCACAGCGAGTATTCGGTTTGCAGCACGGTCAGCGGATGTTCGGTGTGCGCGCGCCGCAACGTTTTGGCGCTCGCTTCGCAGATGCCGATGAAGCGCACCTTGCCCCGCGAAATAAGCTCGCTCATGGCGCCCACGGTTTCTTCGATGGCAACCGTGGGATCGACGCGATGCAGAAAATAGATATCGATCACGTCCAGCCCCATGCGCTTGAGGCTTTCGTCGCAACACTTGTGCACGTAGTCCGGTCGGCCATTGGTGGCCTTTTTGCCGTCAGGCAGATCGATGTTGCCGAACTTGGTGGCGATCATCACTTCGCTGCGGCGGCCTTTCAGCGCGCGCGACAACAGCACCTCGTGGCGGGTGCCCCAATAGGCATCGGAACTATCAAAGAAATTGACGCCCAGATCGAGCGCACGGTGAATCGCCGCGTTGAAATCAGCTTCCTGCGGCGTGTCGAATTTCACCGG
>SYEN01000272.1 GCA_005800795.1 Burkholderiales bacterium
ACGCGCCAAGGGCGGTGCGCTGGGGGCATCGATGACCTGGGATCGCGGTTACGCGGGCGTGTCGTATGCGAACACCGATACACGCTACGGCGCCGTGGCCGAACCGAACGTGGTGATCGATCTGCAAAGCAGCCGGCTTGATTTCGCTGGCGAGCTGCGCGGCATCGGCAGCTTCATTACCGGCGCCAAATTCAAGTTTGGCCGCACGCATTACGAGCATCGTGAAATCGATCTGGGTGTGGTCGGCACCACGTTTCGCAGTCAGGGCTACGACTCGCGCGTGGAACTGACACACGCGAAGCTGGGGCCATTGCAGGGCGCCTTCGGTGCGCAATTCGGCGATCTGGATTTCTCGGCGCAGGGTGCGGAGGCTTTTATCCCGTCCACCAACACGCGCAACCGCGCGGTGTTTCTGTTCGAGGAAGCGAAATTTGGCCAGCTAACCTTTTCGTTTGGCGCACGCCACGAGCGCACCGGCGTGCGGTCCGATGGCGGTGGGCCAGCCGATCCCGCCACCGGCAATCCTCGCTTTGATCCCGCGCAGCAGCGCGACTTCAGCGCCAACAGCGGATCGTTGGGCGCGCTGTGGCGCTTTACGCCGCAGTTGGCACTGGCGGTCAACGGCACGCGTACGGAGCGCGCGCCGACGTTTTACGAACTCTTTGCCAACGGCCCGCACATTGCAACTTCGGCGTATGAAGTGGGCAACACCGCCTTCGCCAAGGAAAAATCCACCGGCGTGGATGTGGCGTTGCGCTGGAAATCCGCCAAACACAGCGCCAGCGTCAGCGTGTTTCAGAACCGCTTTCAGAGTTTTTTGACGTTATTCGACGCAGGTAACCGTCGCGGCGCCGATGGTGAACTGAACCCGGAAGATCTGGACGGCGACAATGTGGCTGACGGTTCCGGCGAAGAAATCCTGCGCGAATTGCAGTATCGGGCCGTGCGCGCGCGCTTTCGCGGACTGGAGGCCGAAGGCAAGTTTCGTGTGCTTGAACGGGGCGCGAGCACGCTCGATGTCAACCTGAAATTCGACACTGTGCGGGCAGACGACCAGAGCACTGGCCAGCCGTTGCCGCGCATCGCACCGTGGCGTTTTGGCGTGGGGCTCGACTATCGCTACAATGCCTTTGGCGCGCGGCTTGATGTCACGCGCGTTGCGGGGCAGAACCGCGTGGCGGCGGGCGAATTGCCCACCGACGGCCACACCATGCTCAACGCTGGCGTGAGTTACCGCATAAAAACGCCAGGGCTGCACGCGGGCAATCTGGAACTGTTTGCGCGCGGCGTGAATTTGCTGGATCAGGACGCGCGCAACCACGTGTCGTTCCTGAAAGACGTCGCGCCGCTGGGCAAACGCAGCGGGCAGGTGGGCGCGCGCTTGCAGTTTTAAGGTCTGGCTGCCTGCGTTCGACGACCGTGTCATGGCACGGCAGGCGGGTTTGTCGTACTGCGCCGGGCAGACGATAATCTCGCCTCCCACGTGCCTGCCATCCGGCACGCCTTGGGCGCATGTTGTAAGTATTTGTTTTAAAACAATTTTTATTGCTGTTATGCAAACCGCTTCGCCGTTGGCTTGGACACCCCGCGACACCACGCTGCTGGCGTGGTGCGTCGCCGGCAGCATTGCCGCGCATGTGTTCCTGCTGACGGTGTTGCCGGGCCTGCAAAAATCGGTTGAGCCACCTGCGCCGCTGACGGTCGAACTGCTCAAGCCGCCTGAAATCGAGCTACCGAAGCCGCTGCCGGTAGAAAAAAAACCGTCGCCCGAACCCGCGAAAGCCAAGGCGGAGCCACAAAAACCCGCGCCGCGTGAGGAGCGTCCGGTGGAAACGCCGCGCCAGAGACTCACTGCGCCGCCGGATGCGCCTGCTTCGCCTACCGCGCCGGTGGTGCCTGTTGTGCCGCCCGCGCCGCCGCCACCGCCGGACGCGCCCCGTGCCGCGCCTGCGCCCCCTGCTCCGGTAATACCGCCACGCTCCGACGCCGCACATTTGAGCAATCCGCCGCCAGTGTATCCGATGGCAGCGCAACGCCGCGGTGATCGCGGCATCGTTCTGTTGCGGCTGATCGTAACGGCGGATGGACAGGCGAAAAACGTGGAGGTGGATAAATCCAGCGGCCATCGTGCACTGGATGAGGCTGCCCTGACGGCGGTGCGCGGCTGGCGCTTCGTGCCCGCGCGGCAAGGCGGGCAAGCGATAGAATGGCCGTACACGCAATCCATTGTGTTTAAGCCGGCGGAATAGCCGGCCAGTCAGCACGGCTATAATCCACTCTTGAAAAGCGGCCGGTCTGCCCCATCTACCGGGGAAGCGTTTCCCCGCCTTAACTATTCCCCACATGAATCCCGAAGTCTTTCACGGCACCACCATCCTGTCGGTGCGGCGCGGCAACGTCGTCGCGCTTGGCGGCGACGGGCAAGTCACGCTCGGCAACGTGGTGGTGAAATCCACCGCGCGCAAAATCCGTCGTCTGTATCACGAAAAAATTCTCGCGGGTTTTGCCGGTGGCACCTCGGATGCGTTCACGCTGTTCGAGCGCTTCGAGGCCAAGTTGGAAAAGCATCAGGGCAACCTGATGCGCTCGGCGGTGGAACTCGCCAAGGACTGGCGCACTGATCGCATGCTGCGGCGATTGGAAGCGATGTTGGCGGTGGCCGACCGTGAGCACTCGCTCATCATCACCGGTGTGGGCGACGTGTTGGAGCCGGAGCTGGGCATCGTCGCCATAGGCAGCGGCGGTTCGTTCGCGCAGGCAGCGGCGCGCGCGCTGCATGAGAACACCGACCTCGCGCCGCGCGATATCGTGAAAAAGTCGCTGGAAATCGCGGGTGATCTTTGTATTTATACGAATCAGCAGCACCTGATCGAGGTGCTGGAATGAGTGCCCCATGAGTAGCATGACGCCGCAGGAAATCGTCCACGAACTCGACCGCCACATCATCGGTCAG
>SYEN01000273.1 GCA_005800795.1 Burkholderiales bacterium
ACAACTATCGCGGCGTGTCGAAGTATTATTTCCCGATGTATCTGAAGGAAATCGAATACCGATACAATCACCGCAACGACAACGTTTTTAAGCTTTTCTTGAAACTCTACTTTGGTTACGTTTCGCCCTAATTACCAAAAAATTCGCGGCGAATTTCGCGTGGCGGCTGCGTTTCTGGCCGATGGGCTTGCCGGCAGGCATTGGCATGGCTACATTGCGTGCCATCCTCAAGTTGTGGCTGGGGTTTCCGGCAATGAAAAGCGGCGTGTTCTCTGCAGGCAACGGCCCGGCAATGCGTGCCGCGTTGATCGGCGTTTGTTTTGGCGATGATCTGCCACGCATGCGTACCCTGGTGCGCGCCGCGACGCGCATTACGCACACCGATCCCAAGGCTGAATACGGCGCGTTCGCAGTGGCGCTGGCGGCGCACATTGCATCGAGCGCTGTGGATATTTCCCCCGCCGCCTTTGCCGAGGCCCTGCACCAGCACATTCCCGACGACGAATTCAGCACGCTGGTGCGCGCCGCCGCCGGAAGCGTGACGCGCGGCGAAAGTGCGGAAGCTTTCGCCGGCAGCATCCGTTGCGGCGCAGGCGTATCCGGCTACATGTATCACACGCTGCCCTGCGTGCTGCATGTATGGCTTACGCATCAGAATGATTTCCGTGCGGCGGTAACGGCCATGGTGCGGTTGGGGGGCGATTCGGACACTACTGGTGCCATCGTCGGCGCCATTGTCGGTGCGCGCGTGGGCAAGGGCGGCATTCCGGCGGTGTGGCTCGATCATCTCGTCGAATGGCCGCGCTCGGTGGCGTGGATGGAGCAACTGGGCGCACGTCTGGCATCACACTGTGCCGCGCAAACCAACGGCGCAAGCCTGTGGATCAACCCTGCTGCCTTAATCGCGCGCAACGCCGTATTCATGCTGATCGTGCTGGCGCACGGCTTCCGGCGGCTGTTGCCACCGTATTAGCGCCCGGTACGGCCCGGCGTTTACCCGGCACGCAACGCGTCGAACGCCCGGGCCAGTTGTACATCCGCCGCAGCCAATCCGCCTTTGGTCTGGGCCAGCCACGCCGAATCCGCTGCCACACCCGCTCGCGCCTCTGCCAGCATGCGATTCACTTCGCCCGGCTGCGGGCCGCCTGTGCCCTTGCGACCGTAGACCATGTACTCGGCACTGATCGCTTCGCGGAAGGCTGCCTCGTCAAGCGGCAACACCTGTTGCGTTTGCTCGCGATAAATGCGCACCGCTTCAGCATACGGAATTTCGTGAATCTTGAGCTGGTTGCTGCGCCCATAGTCGGTGAGTTTGGATGCAAAATGATGGCCGATACGAAACGGCACATCGGCCTTTTGCATCAATGCATCGGCGATTTCGGTGGTGGTGGAGTAATCCGCACGCACTTCGGCCAGCGCGCGCTCCTTGTTGACGACGATGCCGCTCATCACCTGCGCCAGCAGTTTGAAAACCTGCAAGGCGCGTGCACAGGGCACCGGGTCGTACATGCGGTAATCAAACATGCCCGTCCGGTTGTTGTGTGAAATCAGAAACACCGTTTGCATTTCGCCCAGTAAAATGCTGCTCTGCGCACGCAATTGTTCGAGCGCGGCAGGGTTCCGTTTCTGCGGCATGATGCTCGACACGCCGGTGAGTTCGCCGGTGGCGAGCAAAAACCACGGCATCGGATCGGCATACTGCGTGTGCAAATCCTGCGCGAACTGGCCGATCTGCACAGCGGCTATCGACAACGCACTCGCCACATCGAGTGCGCTGTCCACCGGCGCCAGATGATTGGCGTCATAGGCGTTTTCCAGCAAACCATCAAAACCCAGTAGTACGGCGAGTCGCTGGCGGTCTATCGGAAAACTCGACGTTGCCAGCGCCGCCGCACCCAGCGGATTCACGTTGATGCGCGCATGGGCCTCGCGCAGCCGCAGTGTCTCACGTGCAAGTGCCGCAGCCAGCGCATGCAGATAATGCGCGAAGGTGGTCGGCTGCGCCTGCACGCCGTGGGTGTAAGCGGGGATGATGGTTTCCGTGTGTTGTTCCGCCAGCGTCAGGGTTTTTTCGCGTGCGAGGTTCAACGCTCCGATTTCCTGCAACAAACCATCACGCAGATTCATGCGCGCCATCGCCGAGGCGAGATCCTGCCGGCTGCGGCCGCTGTGCAAGCGCGAGGCATCCGCGCCCACCACGGCGGTCAAGCGCGGTTCGTAGTCGAGGTAATCCGCCGAGCAGCGCGGCACGCCCGAGGCCTGCATCTGCTCGATGACTGTCTTGATGCCTGCGGCGATGCGTGCTGCCGTCGCGCGCGGCACGATACCCACTTCGGCCAGCATGACGATGCACGCTTTGTTGATTTGATCGAGAAACTCCGGCGAGCGCCCGCCGCTGCGAAAGGCTTCATTGATGTCGAGTGCGCCGTGTGCCGCTGATTCCTCCATGAGGCAATTCCTTAAAGAATATCAATAAAAACAGATGCTTACGATGAAATAAAAAATTACACGGCACGCGCCGCTGCCGGGCTGCGCGACGGCTCATCCAGCCCCACGCCCTCCAGATGGCCAAAAAGCTCTGCGATCTTCTGCACAGCTTCTGGCGGCAACGGCGGCTGCAATATTGCGGCGATGTTCGGCGCAACATGATCCGGATTGCCGGTGCCGAACAACACCACGTCCGTACCCGGTTCGTGCCGTGCGTAACGATACGCAGCTTCGATCACGCTGCGCGCACCGCCCTCGTGACGCTCGTTCAACAAAAACCCCAGGGGCTGTTCTTGATCCGCCAGCCACGCCGGCAGTTTGCCCGCCTCGGCCAACGTACGAATATCGGCCTGCAAACGCCCTGGCGTGCTGAATAGACTGCGCACGGCAAACATCACCGTTGTGCCGATGTTGCGTTCACGCGTTTGGGGGAACACCACGCGGCGTGCGTTCTGGCCAAGCATATGAAACGCGAACATCATCACATCCCAGCAGTCTTCACCACCGGCAAGTGCCTGCCGCAGGGTGTCGTGATGCGGGTCTTTTGGCGGCATTTCAGTGATGCCCAGGAAACGAAATTTGCCCTTCGCTTTTTCGCGCAGCAGGGCAGGCACGATTTCCTGTACTGCATAGCCGTAATCCTGCGGCAACACCGTGTGGAGAAAAAAGATATCCACGCAGCCGGTGCCCAGCGTTTTCAATGACTCGTCGAGACCCGCGATCACCTGCGCCGCCGACAGCCGTGTCTTGCCTTCGACCACTTTGTGCTTGGTGGTAATCACCACGCTGTCGCGCGCCAGTGTTTTCAGGGCCGCACCCACCACCGGTTCGGTGCCGTAACTTCGGGCGGTATCGATCAGATTCACACCAAGATCCACCGCCTGATGAATGATGCCGGCACATTGCGCGACACTGCGCCCGGCGCCAAGCCCCAGGCAACTGCTGCCGCCGCAGCCCATAGCGGCAACGCTAACCTTAAGTCCGGTGCGGCCGAGCGTGGTGTATTGCATGTCCGGCGCCATAGCTTACTTGCCTCGCACTTTGTACCAGGGGTGCGGATTGCCCGGCACTTTCATGCGCAGCGTGTAGACGCCGGTGTGCGCGCAGCACAGCATGGTGCGCATATCGGGCCCGCCGAAAGCGAAATTCACCGCCTGCTCCGGCCATTGGATGACGCCGATTTTCCTGCCATCCGGCGCCATCACCCAAATGCCGCCGGGGCCGGTACAGTACACGCGGCCCAGGCTGTCAACCTTCAAACCATCCGGGATGCCCGGTTCGTCGCCTTCGTTCATGTCGGCAAAAATGCTGCGGCCCACCATGTTGCCCGCCGCATCGAGCTTGATGGCGTGGATGTATTTCGACGATCGCGTGTTGGCGACATACAGCGTGCGTTCGTCGGGCGAAAATGCAAGGCCGTTCGGATACTCGCAATTGACGACGCGGCTCACCGTGCCGTCGGTGGTTACGCGATACACGCCCGCGCCATCCCACAGGTTGCCGGCGGCGTAACGGCCCGGAATTTCGCGCTCCTGGTACGGGCGGCGCTTGTCCGGGTCGGTGAAATAGATGCTGCCGTCGCTGCGGCATATCACGTCGTTCGGGCGTGAAAAGCGCCCGCCCTGAAAATTATCCGCCAGCACGCCCACGGTGCCGTCGGCGCCGGTGCGCGTGACACGGCGCGCGTCGCCTTCGCACACGATCAGATTGCCCTGCAGGTCAAACGTGGTGCCATTGCCGCCCTCGGTGTTGCGCACCAGCTCGGCTTGCCCGCCGATCTTGATGCGTTGCAGCCGGTTCGGCCGCAGATCGACGAAGTACCAGAAATCATCCGGGTGCCACAGTGGGCCTTCGGTGAAGGTGAAACCGCCGGCAACTTTCACGGCTTCGGTGGATTCGAGTACATCGGGCAGATAATTGGCTGCAGCCATACAGGCCTCCTTGAGTGACAGGTGCTGAGATACGGATGTTAAGCGTTTAGCCGGGCAACAGGCATTGGGTGAACCCGCTCAGAGCTCGACTTTGATATTC
>SYEN01000274.1 GCA_005800795.1 Burkholderiales bacterium
CTCGGCACGCGGCACGGCAGTGGCACCGTCATCATGGAAAGGGAATAAGGAGAATACACATGGCTACTCCATATCAAGCAAGAAAAATCCGCGACCCGTCACTGAACCCCGGCGACGAGGCCTACTTCAAGGCCGCAGGCGAAGGCAAACTCATGCTCGGCAAGTGCAAGGACTGCGGCAAAGTGCATCACTACCCGCGCGCCATCTGCCCGCACTGCTTCAGCCAGAACCTTGAGTTGGTGCAAGCCAAAGGCACCGGCGAAATCTACACCTACAGCGTCACCCGCCGCGGCACCCCCACGCCCTTCGCCATCGCCTACGTCAAGCTCGACGAAGGCGTGAGTCTGATGACCAACATCATCAACTGCGATCTGGATACGTTGAAATGTGGTCAGAAGGTGAAGGTTTGTTTTGTTAAGTCGGAGAATGGGACGGCTGTGCCTATGTTTGAGCCGGCGTAACCTCTCTCTCGCTTCAATTTGGAACGGGCGCGAACTTAAATTACGAAAGGCCAAGCCAAATGCTTGGCCTTTCGTCTTTCGTAAGCGCTACAGGAGCAGACAATTTGACTGTTCGATCACAATCCCGGCAGTCTGCCTAGCGTACAAGTCGGCAAGATAACAAGGATGCTTAAGCGGAAACGCGCCAAGAACAATGTCGATACAAAACGATCAAGTAATGAGCAAATCAGTAGGGTTTATACATCCACTCCGAATTTTACTTCTGGGCGTGATTTTTTTACCGCAGTCACGGCATGCTCCGAAAGATCAGGCCTGCCTTCACCCCCCATCTCCGTACCTGTAAAGCTCGAACAGTCTGGGACTATCGCGGATTTTCAGTTCCGGGTTACGGAGCACAACGTTTACTACTACTACTTGGAATTCAAGTTTCCTGAAGAAAGTCAGGTTGAGCGCGCACTCTTGCGAAAACTATTGGGTGGTACCGCTAAAGATCGGACAGGAAAGCTTCAGGAGCCGGGCATTCCCATACCAATAAAATTGACTGTTACAAAAATCAACCAAGGCATGGAAGAGAAGATTTACGGTAAGGAGATTGATCCCCCACGGTCCGGCTCGGGAACCGATTTCTTTACGAAGCAAATCGGTCACTGCGACCTAACTCCAGGAACATACCGCGCTCGAGTTGAAATTCTGAGGTCAGCGCCCGAATTCTCGTCGATTTCCGTTAATTTTTTGGCAAGAATGCACAGTTCTTTTTCCCTATTCGATCCCCAAACTCTAGACAAGAGTAAGTCATGCCCACAGTGACCATTACAATAGGAGACG
The DNA here is from genome assembly GCA_005800795.1 of Burkholderiales bacterium. Taxonomy (GTDB): domain Bacteria; phylum Pseudomonadota; class Gammaproteobacteria; order Burkholderiales; family SG8-41; genus UBA5216. The sequence continues at coordinate 1,287 of SYEN01000274.1, forward strand.
AAATCAAATGAGGCGGTGACGGCAAATCGCCAAAGGCAAATAGGGGCCAGCAACGATTTTCCCGCAGCCTCACGCCGCCTTCCTAACACTCATCCGCACACTAAGCCCAGCTTTCGCCGCCAGTATCACCAACGCATCAAGGCTAAACCGTTCAATACGATGCCGAAAAAGATCGCTGAGCCGTGGCTGCGTGATACCAAGCTTTTTCGCCGCTTCGGTTTGCGACAGACCGGATTTGCGGATGTAACGTTCAATCGCGATCATCAAATCGGTGCGCAGCAAAAGATTTTGTGCTTCGTCCCCGGCAAACCCGATGTCGCGAAATACGTTGTCGCTGCCCACAATCATTTTCACTTTTCCGCTCATTTGTCTCTCCGTTCCGCGAGTAATTCGCGATAGCGCTTTGCGCCCAACTCCAGGTCCTGCCGCGCGGTTTGCTGTGTCTTCTTGGCGAAGACGTGCAGCACATAAACCGACACCGCAAACTTCGCCACATAAAACACACGATACTGATTACCCAGCTTGACACGAATCTCATGCACGCCCGCGCCCACCGTAGCCATCGGCTTACAGTCCGACGGCATCTCGCCTTGCTGGACGTAACGCAGTTCAGCACCAACGCGATTGCGCACTTCGGGGGACAAGTCTCGAACGATATTGAGCGTGTCGCCCAACCACCGGATTGGCTTCAAGGATTATATCCGTTTGTATATGCCACTTTGCAATCACTTGTGCGAACTAAATGGCCCACTTTGCCCCGCCTTATTCTCAAATGGGGTTACTATGTAAGTAATTGATTTAATTGATTTTATTTTCGAGGCCTGCCAACCCCTGTTCGTTACTCCGCCCAATAACTCACATGCGCCGCCACGATGCGCCAGCCTTCCGGCATGCGTATCCACGACTGGCTCTGGCGGCCCTTGCGTTGTTTTTCACCGGCGCCGCGCGTGAATTCGCAGTTGGTAGTGGCGGCATCGCGGCCGTAGGTGGTGACGATGGTTTTGCCGACCACCCGCGCGGCAGCAGCCGGATCACGCGCGCCGCGAAACGCCGCAATGGCCGCGTGGCCGTAGAGGTTTTCGCCGGTGCCATAACGTAGCGTCAGCGCGTGGTTCCAGAACAATGCGTTGAGCACGGCCACGTCGTTGTCGATGATGGCTTGCTGGTAGCGGTTGAAGTGCTGGGTGACTTCTGCCAAAGTTTGCGGATGGTTGATTTCCATGGGTGATTGCCTCTGTCGGTTGTTGGGTCGATGGACGGGATGTTCGCGTTGCGCCTGCTCCATTCTTGATGGGCCTTGCCGGGATAGGGCCAGTTAAACGCAGAGCTGACACAACGCTGCAGGCTTCTATAATACGGCTTCTTGTCCGCAACAACTGTGTAAAGGCCAATCATCATGATGTCTAAACAGGAAGTCAAAGCCGCCATGCGCCGCGATATCGGCATCGAAGCCGAACCTAGCGAGTGGCTTGTGATGACGCAGCAGTGGATTAACAATTACGTCGAACTCTCCGGCGAAACGGGCTGGATACACACCGATGTCGAGCGCAGCCGTCAATCGAAGCTCGGCAACACCATCGCGCCCGGCAACATGGGCATTGCGATTCTGCCGAAAATGAGCCGCGCGATTTCGCCTTACAGCCGCTATCCGCGAAAGTATTCCCTGAATCAGGGCTGGGATCGCATCCGCTTCTTGCAGCCATGCGTGACCGGCTCACGCATCCGCGCGCGCTCGAAACTGTTGGGTTTTGACGAACGACCCGACGGCTCGCTGCGTGTTGAAGTAGAGTTTCGCATCGAGATCGAAGGCCGCGATAAACCGTGGCTCACCGGCGTGAAGGTCGGACGATTTTTCTTTGATGAAGCCACTTCGTAAGTATCTGTTTTAATTAAATATTTTAAGGTGCCTTATGACCACACCCCGCAGCTACGATCCGCGCCTGTTCAAAGCGCTCACGTTTTACGACGCCACCGCTAATTTCAAGAAAGGCAGCGACACGCCCCGCGCCTATCTTGACCGTTGTCTCGACACCATCGCCAAACAGGAGCCGGCGGTGAAAGCCTTTGTTGTGCTCAACAAAGCCAACGCACAGTCAGCGGCCGATGCCAGCAGCGCGCGCTGGAAAGCGGGCACGCCACTCTCTGCCATCGACGGCATGCCGGTCGCGATCAAGGATTTGCTTGAAACCAAAGACATGCCCACCGACTTCGGCTGCGCGGCCTACAACAATAATCAAACGCATCGCGACAATGCGGCGGTGTGGGCGCTGCGCGAGGCTGGCGCGATCATTCTCGGCAAAACGGTGACCGCTGAGTTAGGCGGCTCGCATCCCGGCCCCACCACTAATCCGTTTGATCCGGCGTGCACACCCGGTGGATCGTCCTCCGGTTCGGCGGCGGCCATCGCTTCGCACATGTGTCCGGCGGCGCTGGGTACGCAAGTCGGGGGTTCGGTAATCCGGCCTGCAGCTTACTGCGGCAACATCGCGTTGAAGCCCACGCAAGGCGGCATCAATCGCGGCGAACGCCAGGCCACCAGCCAGAGCACCACCGGCGTACACGCCGGTTCGATTGAAGACATGTGGCAGGTCGCGATTGAAATCGCCAAACGCGCGGGCGGTGATCCCGGCAAGCTGGGTTTGTTCGGCCCTGCCACCACGCCAGAAGCGGTAAAGCCACAACGCCTGATCGTGCTCGAATCCGAAGGTTGGGCCGAGCTTGATGACAAGAGCAAAGAGGCTTTCGAGGCACAGATGGAAAACCTCGCGCGCGCCGGCGTCACGCTGATACGCCGCAAGGACAACGCGTGGGTCGAGACTTTCGAGCAATCGATTGCCGACAGCAACCACGTCTGCAACGCCATCACGGCCTGGGAAAATCGCTGGTATCAAGCGGCGCTGGTGGAGGCGCATCCCAACGGCGTGAGTGAGCGCCTGAAAGGCACGGTGC
>SYEN01000275.1 GCA_005800795.1 Burkholderiales bacterium
ATCGGCACCCAAGCGATGGCGGGAATCGGGCGCAGCACTTCGCAGGCCGGCAGCAGCAAGTCGCGCGCGGCGCGATAGCGCCCAATCAACAACCCCATGGGCACCGCGACCAGAATGGCGATGCAAAACCCGGAAAGGATGCGGCGTACGCTGATGCCAATATTCACCATGTACTTCGTCGACTTGTTGACCTCAAACACTTTGGCAAACACTTCCGCCGGGGTGGGGATATTGGTAAAGCGTATAAAAAAATCCACGCGATACTTGGTGCCAAAGTACCAGATCGCAAACAAGCCCCCCAGAGAAATAGCCCACAACAACAAACTCAAGGCATTGCTTGAAAACCAACGCACGACCTTGCCTGCTAGCGGCGTTGCGGGTGGTGATTCGCGCCTCACCGGTGTCGCCGTGTCGGCGGCATGCCCCTGCAACGCGATAATCGTTGCAGAGGGCTTGACCTCGGTTCCCGTTGGATCCGGCGGGGGCATAGTCGCGGCGCGCATAGTGGTTACTCAGCGATTTCTCAACGGCTAGCGGTTGTAACGGTCGTTCCCAGCACTTCGTTGTACGTCAACAGCCGGCCGCCAATTTTGGTGGCATGCGCCTGCGCATCCTTTTTCAGTAGAAAAGGAACCGCTTCGGCCTGCTTGCCTTCCTTGTCGCTAAAAGCGTAAAAAGCCTTGTCGGCGAAAACCTTGATGCCCAGCCCGCGGTCATACAGATAAACGGCGCGCAGCTTCTTGCCTTCGCCCGTGTATTTACGCGCACCCAGCAAAGTGCAGCCTTGCGAACTGAATGGGATAATTTCGCCGCCCTCCAGCCAGATTTCGCCGCCATCGCGCGGTTTGGTTATCGCCGTATTGCACACCGGGTCTTTGCCGCTGACTTCATAGTTCGACAGCGACGCCAACTGCTTGCCATAGTCGAGCCCACGTTCCTTGAACGCCTGTTTGACGTACTTGTCATTGACCCAGGCGTTAATGTTGAACTCTTTCATCCGCCCCAGGCCGCGCAACACATCAGCACCAATGGCGATGGTTTCCAGCCACTTGGGCTTGATTGTGGGGTCCAGAGTATGTATGCCGCCTGGTCCGAGGAACACGTAGGCCACTTCTTTTTCGATCTTGGTCCACTCTTCGATTTTCTCCGAGGCCAGTTTCGGATTCTTGCGCACCCAATCGTTGGCTTCCATCAAAGCCTTGATATAGGCCACCACGATTTCCGAGTGTTGCTCAGCGAAATCCTTGCGTACCACGACGCCGTGAAAGGTTGGCACTTTGTTCTCGGCGCCATCAAAAATTTTCCGCGCAAAGCCGCGATACGGCAGCAACTCGGCAAACGGCACGAAATTGGCATGGCCATCGAGACGCTTTTCCTGCAAGTTGGTGGTGCCGACTTCCGGGCTTTGATTGGCAAGATTCCAGAAACTTTCCGGCCAACTGCGGTTTTTCATAGCCTGCAGCAGCATACCGTGCGCAGCGGAACCGAATGGCACCGACACATTTTTGCCTTTCAGGTCTTCCAGCGCGTAGTACGGCGAATCCTTGTGTACCACCAGTCCGTTGCCGGCGCCGTGCGCGTTGTAGGCGATGATGGCAACCAACTGCGTTTCATTCTTCGATTGCTGGCCAGTCGCGCCATTCACCAGCAATGGGTAATCGCCAATCATACCGATGTGGATACGATTGGCCATCATGCCGTTGGTGACAGGCGGGCCTGAAGTAAAGTTCTGCCAATCGATTTTATAGTTGGCGTTTTGATATTTGCCGGTTTTGGGCAAGTGCTTTTCGAGGAGCTTCATCTCCTTGATCACAATGCCGCCGGTCACGGTGTTGGTTGTCGTGTTTTGCGTGCCTATACCGATTTCGATGGTTTGCGCGGACAGGGAATACGGCAGCAACAAAGTTCCGGCAAAAGCGCCGCCAGCCAACCAGCGCAGCGCAACACGGGAATGGTGCAACAGTCGTCGAACGAGGTTCATGATCGAAATCTCCTGAATGGTGACTCAAAAAGTATGAATAAAAACAGATGCTTACAATGCGCTACCCTTCCCTCAGTTGTGCGAGTTTTTGCCCCACACCTGACCATCGCGCGGCGTCCGGTAAGGGCTCGCGCCGCTCTGCCAAAACTGGCCATACCTGCGCGTAGCGCGCGTTGAGTTCAATAAAATGCTCCTGATCCACAGGTAAGGCGCTGGCTTCGTAGATCGCGTTTTCCGGGCATTCATCCACGCACAGCGTGCAGTCGATGCAGCCCTCCGGATCGATCACCAGAAAGTTCGGCCCTTCATGAAAACAATCCACCGGACAGACTTCGACACAATCCGTGTATTTGCAATCGATACAGCCTTCGGTCACGACATAGGCCATTGCTGTTTCTCCTTCCGCTTTCGCATTGCTATTTGACGATGGACGCCAGCGCCAATTGCGCCAGCTTGCGCACATCGGGGTCAGCGTCCAGACGTGCCTTCTCCAACGCAGGAATGGCCTTTGCATCACCGATCTCGCCCAGGGCAATGGCAGACTCCTTGCGTACATTGCTAACCGTGTGGGTCAGTGCTTCGCAGATCGCGCCGACCGCTTCACGCGCCTTCATGCGGCCCAGGCTGCGTATCGCGCGTATTCTCACCTGCCAGTAGGTATCTGCCATCGCCAAGATCAGGTTATCCACCGCATCGCGCGGCTTCACCTTGCCCAGCGTACTGGCGGCTTCTTCACGCACCTGCCATGATTCGTCTTTTAGTGCAAGCGTCAACGCAGGTACCACTTGTTCGCCAGTGGCATAGCCCAAAGCACCTACTGCGGCCCGGCGCACCTCGGGATCGGCATCGTTCATGGCAATACGCGTCAATTCCCCCAGCCCGGCGGGATTCTTGAGATAGCCCAGAACAGCGACCGCCTCGCGGCGCACACGTTCGTTCGCATCCTGAAGGGCGGCCAGCGCGGCATCAAATACCTCCGGCACGCGCAACTCCCGCAGTGCCCGAAAGGCCGCAGCACGGGTAAAGGGATCCGCGTCCTCGAGGTACGGAACAATATGCGCACTCATGGCCGGGTCTTTGAGTTCGGAGAGCGAAAGCGCCGCGGCTTCACGCACGCCCGTATCCGGATCCCGCAAGGCCGCCGCGAGCGCACTGACAATGGCGTCCTCTTCAATACCTTCCAACGCCTTGGCGGCTTCCGCGCGCACGGGAGCCGCGGCGTCCTTCAACGCAGCCAGCGCCAGTTCAATAAAATCGTCTTCGTCGCAGTAGGGCAATTCCATGACCGCGATTCGCCGCACCTCGGCATCAGAGTCGGCAAGACGATCACGATAACTTTGCGGCAAGGCATTCATCGCAGCAGCACTCATCTTTATGGCTCCGGCTACCGCAGCAAATAGGGAATATCCACCCGCACCGCACCCGTCGGACAATCCTGCTCGCACGGCATGCAATACCAGCATTCATCAAACTTCATGTAGGCCTTGCCTTTCAGCATATCGATGGCCAGCACATCAAGCGGACACACATCCACGCACACGGTGCAGCCCTTGTGGGCAATACATTTCTCATCGTCAACAGTGACCGGAACACTGGTCCGGCTCATGGCTAGTGGCATGGTTTTCTCCTTGTTAGGCCGACTGCGCGGGGGTTACTACGCGCAAGCGCTGATACGCGGTCTTCTCGTTTTCATCCAGCGGGAACAAATACGGCTCTACGGGCTTTTTGAAGCTTTGCATGCCGTCCTCGCCATCCTTGCGCAAATGACAATGTGTAAACCATTCGGCGTCATTGCGTGCCTGGAAATCCACCCGGTTGTGGTACAAACCCCAACGGCTTTCCTCGCGAAACAGTGAAGCGTGCGCCGCCATGCGCGCGCAGTCATGTATCACCTGCACTTCCATCGCCCGCATCAGTTCGTGCGGGTTTTCCGCGGACATGTGGTTGATGTCGTCCGCGATCTCGGCGAAACGCTCCAGTGCAAGCGACATTTTGCGCGTGGCCTTGGGCGGTTGCAGGTAGTCGTTGACCATGCGCCGGAGTTTGTATTCCACCTGACTTGGCGGCAGGCCACCGCTGCGTCCCAGCGGCGCGGACACACGCTGCACTTCCGCATCGATACGGCTTTGATCAACCCCACCGCCCTCGTGTTGCGCGCAGTAGTCGGCGGCGTTAGTGCCCGCGAACCAGCCGTAAGTGAACGCCCCCAGCATGTAGTTGTGCGGCACATTGGCCATATCGCCCGCCGCATACAGCCCCGGCACCGTAGTCTCTGCTTTTTCGTTGACGTAAACGCCGGAAGCACTATGTCCGCTGCAAAAACCAATCTCTGAAATGTGCATTTCGATCATGCGGCTGCGGTAGTTCGTGCTGCGCCCCTCGTGAAAACGCCCGCGGCTGGGCCGTTCATTGGTGTGCAGAATGTGTTCAATGGTCTGAATGGTTTCTTCGGCCAGATGATCGAGCTTCAGGAACACCGGGCCGTTGCCGCTCTGAAGTTCGTTGTAGAACTCCTGCATCATTTGCCCGCTCCAGTAGTCGCACTCGATAAAGCGGTCGCCCTTGGCATTGGCGGTGTAGCCGCCAAAAGGCCCAGTGACATAGGCGCACGCCGGCCCGTTGTAATCCTTGATTAACGGATTGATCTGGAAACATTCAAGATTGGATAGCTCAGCGCCGGCATGAAACGCCATGCTGTAGCCATCGCCGGCGTTGGTGGGGTTTTCATAAGTGCCGAAAAGATAGCCCGACGTGGGCAAGCCGATGCGCCCCGCTGCGCCGCAGCAAAGAATTACGGCTTTGGCACGCACCACGACAAAGTCACCGGTGCGGCAATCAAATCCCAGCAGTCCCGCAACCTGGCCTTTGTTGTCCATCAGCACACGGGTGGCAACCACACGGTTGGTCACCTCAACGCGCGCGCGTTTTAGCTGCCGGTACAGCACCTTTTTCATGTGATGCCCTTCCGGCATGGGCAGCACGTACGTGCCGATGTGATGCACCTTGCGCACGGCGTAGTCGCCGGTTTCATCCTTCTCGAATTTCACGCCCCAGCGATCCAGCTCCTGGATGGTCTTGAAACTGTTCGACGCATACGCATAGACCGTCGCCTGATTCACAATGCCATCATTGGCCACGGTAATTTCGCGGGTATATTGTTCAGGCGTGGCATGGCCTGGAATGACGGCATTATTCAGGCCATCCATGCCCATGGAAATTGCGCCACTGCGCTTGACGTTGGCTTTTTCCAGCAGCATGACCTTGAGTTTGGGATTGCGCTCTTTGGCCTTCACCGCCGCCATCGGGCCGGAAGTGCCGCCGCCGACGACCAGCACATCCGTATGCATTTCCACGATATTCACTTGTTGACTCCTCTGGATACTGGGGTGGAATTTTTCGTTGTGCCGAGCGCCCCATTACGCCGTCCAACCATCATGAAATATTGGAAAGCATCGCCGCGGTAATATAGATATTCAAAATCAAGCGGCTGGCCGCCTGTGCTGATGGTCAAACGCTCGATACGCAGCACGGGCGAGCCTTCCGGTACCGCCAACGCCTCGGCCAACTTTGCGTCCGCAAGCATGGCATCCATACGCAGTTCGGCACGATCCAGCGTGTAGCCATAGTCATTTTCGAGGATCAGGAAAATGTCCCGGCGTGGCAAATCTTCCTTGATCAAACGGCGGCCAATTTCCAGCGGCACATACGTCACGTCGAGCGAAATCGGATTGTGATCGAGGTAGCGTATGCGCTGAATTTCCATGACTTCAGTCTTGTCGCCGACACCCAGCCTTGCAGCGACGTGACAGCCGGGCCGCAAGACACGATGCCCCAGCACGCGCGAATGTGTTTCGTGCCCGGATGCCGACATGGCCTCGCCAAACCCTTCGAGGCGCATCAGGCTTTGCACTGCCTTCGGTTTGGCGGCAAAGGTGCCCTTGCCATGGATTTTGAAAATCAGCCCTTCTTTTTGCAGATCATTCAGGGCTTGACGCACGGTAATACGGCTCACGCCGAATGCTTTTACCATGTCATTTTCGGAGGGCATTTTGCCCTCGGTGCCAAACGCGCCCTCGGTGATGCGGGAACGCAGCAATTCGCGTATCTGGGAATAAAGTGGCACGGGCGACGAAGGATTGAATACCCCTTGCAATGAGCGCCGGGCCGGAATGGTGGACGGCGTATCACTCGTCACCGAGGTAGCAGACAGCGCCGCGTTCAGCGGTGATTGCGAGCTGAGCGGCGCCGGGTCGCTGGGTATCACTTGTATCAACATCATGCTACAAGTAAGCGCAAACAACGTGCCACCTTTGGCACCAGATTCCGAAAATAGTTATTTCTTTATATAAATCAATTGCTTACGAATTTTAGATTTGACCACTCGAATGGTGTCAACGGCGCAATTTTGCACACGGTTTGTGCAGTGCACCGAAAAATGCGCGTGCCGCGACCGCTAAACGCATTTGCTGCTGGAACTTGTACTATGGGTTAAATGCCCCATCTGCGGCAACGGCGAACGGGCAGCAGCGAGCGTGGGATAATCTCCCCAACTTGGGAATACGTCTCGCCACATGATGCAGATGTCGCAAACGCGCCGGGCGCTATGTTGGACCGTACTGGCGGTTTTTGTGGCCGCGTTGTGTGCGCTGGGTGTTCGTGGCTACTTGAGCGCGGAGTTGCTGCTCAATTTTGCCAATGCATTTTATTGCTGATGGGGAACAGCTAAGACAGGGTGCGCGCCGCCGCCGCACTAACCGTATTTTCCACCAGCATCGCCACAGTCATCGGCCCCACACCACCCGGCACCGGCGTAATCCAGCCGGCGATTTCTTTGGCTTCGTCAAACGCTACATCGCCTGCGATTTTGCCACTGGGCAGGCGGTTAATGCCCACGTCGATCACCGCAGCGCCCGGTTTGACCATGCTGCCTGTCACCAGTGCCGCCTTGCCAGTAGCCACCACCAGGATATCGGCCTGACGCGTAATCGCGCCCAGATCAGGCGTACGTGAATTGCACACGGTGACGGTGGCGCCACGCCCGATCAACAGCAGCGCCACCGGCTAGCCGACGATATTGCTGCGCCCCACCACCACGGCGTGACGGCCTTCGATGGGAATGCGGGCGCTGTCGAGCATCACCATCGCCGCGCGCGGCGTGCACGGCAAAATACCCGGCGCGCCTTCCACTAGCGCACCGAGATTCTTCCAATTAAAGCCGTCAACATCCTTTTCGACGGCGACTGCCTGCGTCAGGCGCCGTGCATCCAGATGTTTGGGTAACGGCAGCTGCACAATAATGCCGTGAACGCGCGCGTCGGTGTTGAGTTGGCCTAGCAGCTCCAACACATCGGCTTCGCTGCAATCGGCGGGCAAAGCATGATTGAATGACTCAACACCGGCCTCGGAGCAAGCGCGCACCTTGTTACGCACATAAATGCGCGACGCCGGGTCGTCACCCACTTGCACCGCTGCCAGACCCGGCGTAACGCCGCGCGCCTTAAGCGATGTAACTATCTGTTTTAATTGAGAAATTTTTTCACGAGCCAGAGCGGCTCCGTCGATCAATTGTGCTGTCATGGTATGAATCCTGCTGCCCGGGAATGCGCTACGCTCTTCCCTGGCTTTGGTTTCTGAATTACTTGGCCGGCGCCTTGCCCGGCGTCTGCGCAGCTGGCGGCACGCTTTGCCCCGGCTGCAGCAGCTGAAAAAATATTTCATCCTGCTTGATCATGCCCAACTCGCTGCGCGCGCGTTCTTCGACCGCTTCAAAACCCTGTTTGAGATCGCGCACTTCGGCCTCCAGCACGGTGTTACGCGTTTGCAGTTTGGCGTTTTTGTCGCGCTGGGATTTGATCTGGCCGTCGACTTCCCACACGCGCATCCAACTGCCCTTGCCCAACCATAGTGGATACTGGATCAGCGCAATCAACGCCACCAGTGCCAGGCTGAGTGCCTTCATCGGCGCGCTTACCGCTTACTTAAGGTGATAAAACGCGCCGCGCCCCGGATAACTGGCAGCGTCACCCAGGTCTTCTTCAATACGCAGCAACTGGTTGTATTTCGCCAGGCGGTCGGAACGTGACAACGAGCCGGTTTTGATTTGCAACGCATTGGTGGCCACGGCGATGTCCGCGATGGTGGTGTCTTCGGTCTCGCCAGAGCGATGCGACACGACTGAGGTGTAACGTGCGCGCTTGGCCATTTCGATGGCCGCCATTGTCTCGGACAGCGTACCGATCTGATTGACCTTAATCAGCACCGAATTCGCCACCCCGAGCTCGATGCCTTTTTTGATGTACTTGGTGTTGGTGACAAACAAGTCATCGCCAACCAGTTGCACGCGGTTGCCGAGCCGGTCGGTCAGCAGCTTCCAGCCGTCCCAATCGCTTTCGGCCATGCCGTCTTCGATACTGAGGATCGGATATTTATCCACCCACGCCGCGAGGTAATCGACAAACTCGGCCGATTTCAACGCCGCGCCTTCGGAGGCAATCGTGTATGCACCGTCGCTGTAGAACTCGGAGCTCGCGCAATCCAGTCCCAGCACGATGTCTTCGCCCGGGCGGTAACCTGCAGCTTCAATGGCCTCGATCGCCAGTTTGATCGCTGCCTCGTGCTTGGGCAGGCGTGGCGCAAAGCCGCCTTCGTCACCCACCGCCGTGGCTAGGCCTTTGTCCTGCAGCAGTTTTTTCAGCGTTTGAAACACTTCTGCGCCGTAACGCAACGCTTCCTTGAACGAAGGCGCGCCCACCGGAATAATCATGAACTCCTGCATGTCCAGACCGTTGTTGGCATGCACGCCACCGTTGATCACGTTCATCATCGGTACAGGCATTGCCATGGGGCCTGCGCCGCCAAGGTAACGGTGCAACGGCAGACCTGACTCTTCCGCCGCCGCTTTCGCCACCGCCATCGACACCGCAAGAATGCCATTGGCGCCGAGGCGCGATTTGTTTTCCGTGCCGTCCAGATCGTTCAGCGTTTTATCAATAAAACTCTGCTCGGTGGCATCAACACCGATGATCGCTTCGCAGATTTCGGTGTTGACGTTTTCCACCGCCTTCATCACACCTTTGCCGAGATAACGCGACTTGTCCCCATCACGCAACTCAATCGCCTCACGGCTGCCGGTGGACGCCCCCGACGGCGCAGCCGCGCGCCCCATCACGCCGGATTCCAGCAGCACATCG
>SYEN01000276.1 GCA_005800795.1 Burkholderiales bacterium
CGATACAAATTCGCAACACCCAAAGCCAGTTCGCGGAATTTACAGAAAAGAAGTTGCTTTATCAGCACGTAAGTAATTGTTTTTATTAAATTAATTTATATTTTCACAAAAGCAGACCGTGTGAGAGTGCAAGCGCCGTGCGTGATGGAATAGTCCATTCGGTCTATTGCGCGGGGGGGTTACGCTATAACTACTTAGTCGTAAATGTCAACTCTCTATTGACCCAACTGCTAAGGAGATTTTCGTGAAGTTCAAACATACCGAATCAGATAGCGCACTCGCCACTTTATTTCGCAAGGGCATGTCCACGATTGCTATCGCCAGCATGCCCTTTGTGGTTTCCCAGTCAGTCAATGCACAAATAATCAATCAGGCCGGCGTTGGCGCGTACGCTACCGGTAGCGTGTTTGAGCGCGTGACCCATTTGGGATGTGATTTTTCCGCAGAGTTCTGTGGGCCATATCCTTTAAACTCATTTAGTCGCAGTGATGGAGTTTTAACTAGCGGTCAGAATTCAGCTGAGGTTGACTTTGGAAAAGGGATAGGATTTGGCACACCATCGAATGACACTAGTTTTCTTGCTACGTCAAGCTTTGATAATAATGGCAATCCTATTCTGCGGGCTAAAGCAGTTTCGGAGTCCTTTGTAACTGTTTTCGAAAACAGTCCTTACGCGCACTACCCTTTGGTTCAATATGACTACGATGTATATGCGAGCGCTTACGCTGTGCAAAGATTTACCTATCGTGGGTTTGAGGAGTCAAATTACGGTTTGACCTTTAACCTGCACGGCGAAATTGGCTGCTTTACTTGTATCATCAATGGCGGCGTCGCTTTATTCGATGGCGTGGCCACCTCAGAGAACCCCTTCGGTTCGTTGCTGTCAGCAAATGGAGTGACGATTGAGCCAGGTAGTGGTGGCCCAAATTTCTCCTTCACCTTGTCGACGCACATGGCGAACGGGCAGTCTTTTTATCTTTTTATGTCACTGGAATCCACTGCTGCGGGCCTCGATTGTGGATTCGGCTGTTACCAAACGGGGTTTGCTGACGCAAGCCATACCTTTACGATGGAGATTACCAGTGGCGATCCACGCCTGCTTCAGGCGGCAATTACCTCTGCCACCACAGCGGTGCCGGAACCTGAAACCTATGCGATGCTTTTGGCTGGCCTTGGCTTTTTAGGGTTCGCAGCACGGCGCAAACGGCGGCAAGCGTAGTCTACAAACCAAAGCGGATGGCGCTAAGTGCCGCCATCCAATCTCGCGCCAACCATCACCCCACCCGCCCCGCCACCGCATGATTTGAAACCACTTCCAGCACCAGCCTGCGATCCGCGTTAAATAACTCGGTGCGCACCACCGCGACGTTGCGGCCGCTTTGCAGGAGGGTGGCGCGGGCGGTGATGGCTTTGCCTTCGCCGGGGCTGATGTACCAGGCGGAGGCGCCGGTGAGCAGCGGGTGTTGCGGCACTGCCGCTTCGGCGGTGACGAGTGCGGCGTGCATCAGGAAGCCGCCCTGCACGTGGCCGACGCGGTTGCCGATGTGCAGGCCCACGGCCAGCTTGCCGGTGGCGCCGTTTGTGATGCGCTTGACCACGGGGTCGCACAACGGCGCCAGCACGTCGCCGTTCGGTGTGGTACGCAGGGCATTTTCAAAGCGGCGCACGGTTTCTTTTTCGAGGGCTTCGAGTTCGCTCTTTTTCAGTAGCGGCCGCTGGTTGCCGTTCTCGCCGCCTTCCCACGGCAGGCCGCTCATCACGCGGCCCGGCGGCGCGGGGGGCGCCACCCAGGTGCCGGACATGCGCATAACCTCACGCCCGTTCGCGCCGCCCGCCATCAGCCGTCCCCTGGCGAAACTTTCCGGCAGTGCGGTGCGCGGTGAAAAGCCGCTGCCTTGGCAAATTGCCGTCAGCTTACCGATGGCCGGTTCGCCGGTGAACTCCGTGCGCAGCATCAGCGTGGCGGTGCGCGCGTTGGGGTCGCTGAACACGCGGTTCGCGCCGGCAAGCGCGATGTCCGCCAGATAAATCAACACCGCGCGATTGGCAACCCCGTGCGCGTTGGTGCAATGCGGGCCGGGTTCGATCACAAATTCGACGCCGGATTTTTCAAAGCACGGGGCGGCCAGATCGAGGTAATAGCCGAGAAAATGCATGCCCGGCGCGCGGTTGCTGGATACCGCGCGCAGTACTTTCTGGCGGATGACGGCTTGGGTTTGTGGATCAATGCTCATGAGGGGTTGTTATGTAAGTATTTGTTTTTATTGAATATTTTATGACTCGGATTTGGCGTCACGTGCCAGCAGTTCGCGCGCCGCCGCCGCTGCGGTGCCGGGCGCATCGAGTACGCGGCATACCGCGTCGGTAATCGGCATGTCAATGCCGCGTGCCTTCGCCAGGCGGGCGACTTCGCGCGCGCTATAGACGCCTTCAGCCACGTGGCCGAGTTCAGTGAGGATGGCGTCGAGCGCTTTCCCCTTCTTGTTTTCTGCCAGCATCAGCCCCACGCGCCGGTTGCGCGACAAATTGCCGGTGCAGGTGAGAATCAAATCGCCGACGCCGGCCAGGCCCATGAAGGTTTCCGCGCGCCCGCCCAGCGCCACGCCGAGCCGTGTGATTTCCGCAAGGCCGCGCGTCATCAGCGCCGCGCGCGCGTTGAGTCCCAGATTGAGGCCATCGCAAATGCCGGTGGCGATGGCCATGACGTTTTTTACCGCGCCCGCGACTTCAACACCCACCACATCGCTGCTGGAATACACGCGCAGCGAGCCGCCGTGCAGTTCGCGCGCGGTGGTGGCGGCGAACGACGCATCAGTGGAAGCGAGTGTGAGCGCCGTCGGTTGGCCGCGCGCGACTTCTTCGGCGAAGCTGGGGCCGGAGAGTACGCCGCAAGTGGCATGGGGCAACTCCGTAGCGCAAATCTGATGCGGCAACTGCGCCTGTTCGCGTTCCAGCCCTTTGCACAGCCACACTACCGGCGCTTTGCACTGTGCCGACTTGAGCCGCTGCAAGGTTTCGCGCAAGCCCGCGGTGGTTACCGCCGCCAGCACCAGTGTCACGTTGTTGAGCGCATTCGGCAAATCCGCCGTAACGCTGATGGCGGCGGGTATGGTGATGTCGGCTAGATAGCGCTGATTGACGCGCTGCGTGTTCAGCGCCGCCGCTTGAGCCGGGTCACGCGCCCATAACGTTACCGCATGGCGCGCGGCGAGATGCACAGCCATCGCAGTGCCCCACGCGCCCGCACCGAGCACGGCAATGTTCATTGGAAAAAGGATCTAAAAACGGAAAGCGCGAAAAGCAAACCGGGCAAACTGGGCGAAAAACCTGCGCGCCTCACACGCCCCACACCTGAGCCGCGCGGATGTAGCCGGAAGTGCCGTCACGGTGCCGCACCTTGAGCCATCCGCCAGCCAGGCTTTCGGTCAATTCCAGCACAACGTTTTGCTGCGCACGAAACACCGGCGGTGAATTTTCATCGGCGTCGGTGCGGATTTGCGCGGAGGCCACTTTCACCATCACCGTGCGTTGTTTGGTGCTGACCTTGCCGGCCTCGACCCAGTTCAGCGCGCCGGTGGCATCCCGCACTTTCACCCACCCTTGCAGCACCACCACCACTTCCAGCGGATAGCCCTGGGTGACGATGAAACGCTTTTGCGACTGCGTGGAGGGTGCGTCGTAGAGGATAACGGCCTCGTCGCTGGCCGCGCGAAACTCTGCGGCGTTGGCAGCGCTTGCGCAGGCGGCGCAAGCCGCCAATACCAGCCTCGTGGCGCTACGCCACATACTAATTGGCCTTTGCGGGCGCAGGCTGTCCAGCCTGCCCAGCCTGTGCCGCACGCTGCTGCTGCGCTTGCTGGAACACGTGGTTGAAATCCATGTGATGCAACACCACCGGCGGAAATCCCGCGCGACCGATGGTGCTCGACACGGCTTCGCGAGCGTAGGGCAGCAAATTGGTCGGGCACAATATGCCGAGCACGGCATCGAGATCCTGTGGCGGCAAATTGCGGATGTGAAACAGGCCCGCCTGCGCCACTTCCACCAGAAACACGGTGTGTTCCTTGGCCTTGGCGGTGACGGTGACGGTAAGCACCACCTCATACAACGCGCCGGCCTCGACCACGTTGGCGCCGGTGTGTACGTTGACTTCCACCTGCGGCTGTTCGTTCTGCAAAAACACTTTCGGCGTGCCGGGCGCTTCGAGCGACATATCTTTCAGATAAATTTTCTCGATGCTGAAAATCGGCTGCGTCATGTCCGCCGGATTTTGCGCGTTGGGTGCGGGGGCTTGCTCGCTCATGGAATGGCTTTCAGTTTTGCTTTTGTGGTGCAGTTACTTCGCCAGCAACGGTTCGAGGCCGCCTGCGCGATCGAGCGCGGAAAGATCATCATAGCCGCCGACATGCGTGTCGCCGATATAAATTTGCGGCACGGTGCGCCGCCCGGTTTTTTCCATCATCTCGGTAAGGCGCGCGGGATCTTTATCGATGTAAATCTTCTCGATGTCCTTCACGCCTTTGCTTGCGAGTAACCGCTCCGCGGTTACGCAATAGGGTCAAACCGCTGTGCTATACATGATGACTTTAGCCATGATGATCCTGGTTATATTAATAAGTATTTGATTTAATTTATTATTTTTCCAACGGCATGCCCGCCTGCGACCATGCGCTGATGCCGCCGCGCAAGGCCACCACATCGGTGAACCCCTGCTTCTTTAAAGTCTCCACCGCAGCCGACGCGCGGCGGCCCATGGCGCAACTGACGATTACCGGTTTGTCCTTTAATTTTTCCAGTTCTTTCACGCGATCTGCCAACTGCTTTTCGGGGATATGGCGCGCGTTGGTGATATGGCCGCTGGCGAATTCGCCTTCGTCGCGCACGTCGATCACCACCGCGTCTTTGCGGTTGATGAGCGTGACCGCATCCATCGGCCCGACTTCCGCGCCGGGACGCATGCCGCGCGTAAGCAACGGAAACAGCAGCATGCCGGCAGAGGTAATCGCCAGCCCGAACAACACCATGTTGAGCGGACTTTTCTGAACGTAGGCGAAAAAACTGGTTATAGAAGCTTCCATGTCGATGCTTTCAAAGCACGCTGCTGATTTGGGCTAGAATTATACCGTATGCGCTTGCCGCAAAAAACCTTTGAAAAACATAGCCCTATTGTGAAAATTACGCCGGTTTTACTGCTCATCCTGGATGGTTTCGGCCACCGCGAGGAATGCGACCACAACGCGATTTGCCAGGCGCGCAAGCCGCACTGGAATTTTTTGTGGAACAAACACGCGCACACCGTCATCGACGCTTCCGAAAAAATGGTGGGCCTGCCAACAGGCCAGATGGGCAACTCGGAAGTCGGACACATGAACATCGGCGCGGGCCGCGTCGTGTATCAGGATTACACCAAAATCGAACACGCGATTGAAACCGGCGAGTTCAGCACGAACCCGGTGATGGTGAAAGCGATTGCGGTGGGTAAAACCAATGCGCTGCATGTACTGGGCCTGCTGTCGCCCGGCGGCGTGCACAGTCACGAATCGCAAATCCTCGAGTTGGTCGAGATGGCCGCGAAGGCGGGCGTAAAAAATCTTTACGTGCACGCGTTTCTTGATGGCCGCGACACGCCGCCGAAAAGTGCCGAGCCGTCGCTTACTGCGTTGCAGAAAAAGCTGGATGCGCTGCGCGCCGGGCGTATCGCCTCGGTTACCGGACGCTACTACGCGATGGATCGCGACAAACGCTGGGAACGCGTGCAGCCCGCTTACGACGTGATTACGCAGGGCAAAGCGGAATTCTGGGCGGCGAGCGCAGCCGATGCGTACGTGCTGGCCGACGTGCGCAACGAGACCGATGAATTCATCAAACCCACCGCCATCGTGCCGCCGGGCAGCAAACCCGTGCGCATGAACGACGGCGACGCGGTGGTGTTCATGAACTTCCGCGCGGACCGTGCGCGGCAGCTGACCAATGCATTAACGGATGCCCGGTTCAGTGGCTTCGCACGCGAACACACACCCAAGCTTGGTTATTACTGCACGCTCACCACCTACGGCGAAGATTTCACGCACTTGCCGGCAGCCTATCCGCCACAGAACATCAGCAACGGCTTTGGTGAATATCTCGCCACGCGCGGGTTGAAACAACTGCGCATCGCCGAAACGGAAAAGTACGCGCACGTCACGTATTTCTTCAACGGTGGTGTCGAAACGCCTTACGCGGGCGAAGAGCGCGTGATGGTGCCGTCACCGAAAGTCGCCACTTATGATCTGCAGCCGGAAATGAGCGCGCGCGAAGTCACCGACAAACTCGTCGCGGCGATTCAAGGCAAACAATTCGACGCCATTGTGTGCAACTACGCCAACGGCGACATGGTGGGCCACACCGGCGATCTTGCCGCGGCCACGCGCGCGATTGAAACGCTGGATGATTGCATCGGCCGCGCGGTCGAGGCCATGCAAGCCATCGGCGGCGAAGTGCTGATCACCGCTGACCATGGCAACGCTGAAACCATGCACGACACGGAAGCCAACCAGCCGCACACCGCGCTCACGCTGAATCTGGTGCCGCTGCTCTACATCGGTCGCAAGGCGCGCGCGGCGAACGGCGGCGCGCTGCAGGATGTCGCGCCCACATTGCTCAAAATGATGGGCCTGCCGCAGCCGGCGGAAATGACCGGCAAGCCGCTGCTGGAATTTGTGTGAATCGTTACGCGGACGTGGTCAATTATAAGCATCTGTTTTTATTAAGTATTTTAACTGCTCTTACGGCAAGCATTCCAGCGCTGGCTGCGACGCCGAACGCGGGCGCGGCCAAAGAAGAATTGCAACAACTGCGCAGCCGCATCGACGCACTGCAAAAACAGATGGCGGGCGCCGAAGTCTCGCGCAACGAAGCGGCCGATGCGCTGCGCGAATCGGAGCGCGCCATTTCAGAAGCCAACCGTGATCTCGCCGAGCTGGATAAATCGTCCGCTGCAGTCAGCCAGCGTGGAGAGGCCCTGCGCGGCGAAACACGCAAGGCCTCCGATTCGCTTGAGGTGCATCAGAAAAATCTCGCGCGCCTGTTGCACGCCCAGCATGTGCGCCACGGCGGCAGTCCGCCGGACGCGATACGCCTGCTGCTGACCGGCGAAAACCCCAACGACCTCGCGCGTGATCTGCACTACCTGGGCTACGTTTCGCGCACCCACGCCGATGCCATACGCGGCATGCGCGAGAGCATGGCGCAACTGAAAGCGCTGGCGGAAGAAGCCGCTGCCAAAGCCGCCGAACTCGCCGCCATCAGCGCGGAGCAAAACAATCAACGCAAACGGCTGGAAGCCGAAAAAGCCAACCGCGCTGAAGTGGTCACACGCCTGTCGCGCGACATTTCGCGTCAGCGCAACGAAATCGGCGCCATGCAGCGCAATGAGTCGCGGCTTACCCATCTGATTGAGCAACTGGCAAAAGTCATCACGCGCACGCCTGCACCGGCGCGGCCCGCCCCGGCGGCGCCCAACCCCGCCACCCCTGCCACCCCTGCAACGGCGCGCCAGCGTAATGAGCGCGTGCCGGAACCGTCTGTCGTGGCTCAGGCATTTTCAAGGCTGCGCGGGCAACTCGCGCTGCCTGTGCGAGGGGAACTAAGTGGGCGGTTTGGCAGTCCACGCAGTGACGGTGGTTCGACCTGGAAAGGCGTTTTCGTGGCCGCCAAAGCCGGCGAAGCGGTGCGGGCGGTGGCAGCGGGGCGGGTGGTCTATGCCGATTGGCTCAGGGGCTTTGGAAATCTGCTGATTATTGACCATGGCGAGAGTTACATGAGCCTTTATGGTTATAACGAAACCCTGCTAAAACGCGTCGGTGACGACATCGGTGGCGGGGAAGCGTTCGCCACCGTCGGCAATAGCGGCGGCGGTGAGGATTCAGGTTTATACTTTGAGCTGCGTCATCAGGGTAAGCCCTTTGACCCGTTGTCGTGGGTGCGGGGCAGATAGCAAGTAGCACGTCGGCAAGAATTTCAGGCATTGCAGTGTTTTTAACCGGAGCGGTCCATGCGTAACAAACTGGGGCAAATCGGCCTCGTCATCGGCGGCATAGTTATTGGCGTCGCCATCAGTCTTAATTTTTCGGCGGTGGCGCAACGCGAAAGCGCGTCGCGCCAGCAGTTGCCGCTGCCGGTCGAGGAGTTGCGCGCGTTCACCGAGGTGTTCGGTCGCGTCAAGCAGGATTACGTCGAACCGGTCGAAGACAAAAAGCTCATCACCGAAGCCATCAACGGCATGTTGACAGGCCTTGATCCGCATTCGGCCTATCTCGATCAGGAAGCGTTCAAGGACATGCAGGTCGGCACGCAGGGGGAGTTCGGCGGGCTGGGAATCGAGGTCGGAATGGAAGACGGTTTCGTGAAGGTGATTTCGCCCATCGACGACACGCCGGCCTCTCGCGCGGGTGTGATGGCGGGTGACCTCATCGTCAAACTCGACGACAACTCGGTGAAAGGCATGACGCTGAACGATGCCGTCAAACAGATGCGCGGCCGCCCCAACACCAGCATCCGCCTCACTATCGTGCGTAAAGGCGAGCCCAACCCGATCGAGATCGTGCTGACGCGCGCGGTAATCAAGATTCAAAGCGTGAAGGCCACCACACTGGAGCCAGGATACGCATACTTCCGTGTCACACAGTTTCAGGAAGGCACCGGCGAACTGCTCGCCAACGCCATTGCCACGCATGTCAAAGGGCCGATGAAAGGCATGATCCTCGATTTGCGCAACGATCCGGGCGGATTGTTGAATAGCGCGGTGGCGGTGACGGCCACGTTCATCGAACAGGGAAAACTGGTGGTGTACACCGACGGGCGTGCCGAAGATTCGAAGATGCGTCTGAACGCCACGCCTGAACATTATCTGCGCGGCCGCAACCGTAACGATTACCTTGCCAAGCTACCGCCCGAAATCAAAAAATTGCCGATGGTGGTGCTGGTTAACGGTGGTTCAGCCTCAGCCTCCGAAATTGTCGCAGGCGCGTTGCAAGATTATGGCCGCGCAGTGATCATGGGCCAGCAGACGTTCGGCAAGGGCTCGGTGCAAACCATATTGCCGCTGGGCAACAACACCGCGATCAAGCTCACCACCGCGCGCTACTATACGCCGAACGGACGCTCGATCCAGGCGAAGGGCATTTCGCCGGACATTCCGCTGGAAAGTGCCATCGACAAGAACGCCAGCCTGCGGCTGCGCGAAGCGGATCTTTCCAAACACCTGGACGACGGCAAGCCTGCTGCCACTGCGCCAGAATCCAAAGGTGGCAAAGACAGCAAGGAAGTGGAGAAAACCAAGGCGCTTGCCGCCGCACGCGCAAAGTACAATTTCTCCCCGAACGCGCGGCCTGAAATCGACCCGAAAGAATTGCGTCTCGAGCCCGGTCAGGTGGTGTCGCCGAAAGACTACGAGCTGAATCAGGCGATGGCGTTCCTGAAATCGCGCGGCACGGGCGCAGGAGCGAATTAATAAA
>SYEN01000277.1 GCA_005800795.1 Burkholderiales bacterium
CGGCGACATGCCGGCCGAGCTGCAAACGCGGCTGCTGCGCGTGTTGTCCGATGGCCACTACTACCGCGTCGGCGGCCAGCAGCCGATCAAGGCCAATGTGCGAGTGGTCGCCGCTACACACCAGGATCTGGAAGCGCGTGTGAAGCTGGGCCAATTCCGCGAGGACTTGTATCACCGCCTTAACGTGATCCGGCTGCGCCTGCCGTCCTTGCGTGAACGGCGCGAAGATATTCCGCTACTGGCGCAGCATTTCCTGCGCAAAAGCGCGAAGGATTTGAACGTGGAAGCCAAGCGCTTTTCCAGCGCGGTGGTGAAATATCTTTCGGCGATGGATTTTCCGGGCAATGTGCGCCAGTTGGAAAATCTCTGCCACTGGTTGACGGTCATGGCGCCTGCCGCGCAAATCGAAATCGAAGATTTGCCGCCGGAATTCCGCAACGAAGCCGCGCCCGCCGTCGATCAGAACTGGGTTGCCGCACTGGAACGCGAGGTCGGCGCTCGTCTGGCGCGCGGCGAAAAACGCGTCATGGAAGAATTGACCAACCAGTTTGAAAAAGCGCTGATCCTCAAAGCGTTGGCACAAACCGGCGGTCGGCGCATAGAAGCCTCCTTATTGCTCGGCATAGGCCGCAATACGTTGACGCGCAAAGTGCAGGAGTTGGGCATTGACGACATAGGCAGCAAAAGCAGCACTTGATGCCTTATTCAGCACGACTAAGCCCCGGTGATCTCAGCTGTCGCCGCTTACAGGCGCAGTAATGGAAAGGGTAGATAGTCGTTAACGCCCCACGGCAGCTGTCAGAGGGAGTTTCACCACTGCCAAGCCGCGCTGCTCGAGCGCGGCGGCGGCGCGCAAACATAAATCCTCGCGCCAGGCGGGGGCCACAATCTGCATCCCCAAAGGCAGCGGGCCCTTTACGGCGAGAGGAGCGGCGACCACGGGCAGGCCGATGAATGACAAAGGCTGCGTGAGCATGCCCATGTTGGGGCGCAGCGGTAATTCACGGCCCCGAATGATCATGGTTTCCTGTCCTGCCACCGTTGCCGCGCAGGGCGTAGCTGGCGCCAGCAACACATCGAACTCGCGAAATGCCTCGCGTACACGCTGACTGAACCAGCGGCGCACGCGCTGCGCCTGCAAGTACCATGCAGCGGGTATCAACACGCCCGCCGTGAGCCGGTCACGCACCAGCGGGTCAAACGCCGTGCGCCGGGTTCTGAGATGCGGCAAGTGGAGTTGCCCGCCTTCCGCCGCGGTGATGATAAAGGCCGCGGCGCGGGCGCGCTCGACCTCGGGCAACACCAACTCGCGCGACACGCCGATCTCGCGAGCAGTATGCGCGACGGCCTCCCACGCATCCTCGCTCGCGTTTTGCTCAAAGTAACCCGTGAGCAGCCCCACGCGCAGACCATCCATGCCACGTGACAGTTGGTCCGACACAGGCTCGACCGGGCGCTGTGCGCACATCGGGTCGAGGCCGTCCGCGCCTTGCATGACATCATAGACAGCGGCCATGTCGGCAACGGTGCGGGCAAAGGGGCCAAGATGATCGAGGCTGCCCACGAAGGGAAACGTGCCCGCACGGGTCAATCGGCCATAGGTGGGCTTCAGTCCAAATATGCCGCACAGCGCACTGGGCACGCGTATCGAGCCATTGGTGTCCGAGCCCAGCGCCAACGGTGTCAGTCCAGCGGCCACCGCCGCGCCGCAGCCGCCCGACGATCCACCCGCGATGCGATCCAGCGCGTGCGGATTGCGCGTCGTGCCGTAGTGTGAGTTTTCGGTGGTAAAGCCATAGGCATACTCGTCCATATTGAGCATGCCCACCAGTACCGCGCCAGCATCGCACAACCGCCGCACCAGCGTCGCATCGGCCTGCGCGGCTTCGTTGGCCGCGTTGATACGGGAGCCCGCCAGCGTTACATGACCCTCAACGTCAAAAAGATTTTTGACCGCGAACGGCACACCCGCCAGCACACCTGGGTCGCGGCCCGCCTCAACCGCCGCATCGACGGCATACGCCTGCGCCAAAGCGCGCTCCTGCGTCACGCCAGTAAAGGCATTGTATTGACCATCAACAGCACTGATACGCGCGAATGTTTCGCGTACGAGGCCGACGGCCTTGACCCTGCCCGCGCGAACGTCATCCGCGATAGTCAGGGCCGCGCGGTGGGTACTCATGGCTCGAAGCGCGGCGCGAGTTCGTCCTCGGCGGACAGCGGCACATCGAGCACCAGACGCGCGTAGCCCTGTATCCGCGTCAGTTGCACGGCAACTTCGGCGCACTCTTCCTCCGTGAGTGCCAGGCCTTGCGCCAGCGCCGCCTCCCTCACAAATCGAACGGCGTCGAAACCGGTCATCGTGGACTGGGTCACTACGCGGCTCGCGCGATGACGGCAACCGGGCCGCCTCCCGGCGGGCCCTGATGTTCGGCGCCCCCAGAGACATACACCAGTCCCGTACCCGCCACTCCGGCGATAAGGCCGCCCACCGCCGCGCGCGCGTGCCGCGTGGAATTGATGTCGGAATCATCCAGCATAGTATGGCGCGCACTGCGCACCTGTCCCGACGGCGCAGCCTCGGCCTTGGCGAACACATTGACCAGCTGCTCGCGCGCGGCGCAGATTTCCGCCACGCTCGCACCCAGCCCCGCCCCGCGAAACGCGGCGATCACCGCCGCCAAATCGATGGCGTCGCCCATTACCGCGTGCCCGATCACATAAGGACTGGCGAAGCGCGCGCTATTGCCCATGACGATCACCACATTGCACATGAGCTCAATGCCCGCCGAGGTGGACGCCACCGCGGAAAAGGCACTCCAGTCCGACAACACGGCGGCGTCGGCAGGGGGTACTTTCACTTCTCCCAGCGCCAGGGCCACACCCAATGCTGACGCACCACGCGAGTAACCCATCGAGGCATATGCATCTTCGGTAACGGCGCTGCACCCCCGTTCGCGCGCCGCGCGCATGCGCTCAACGGTGAGCAACGGGCACTTGATCTGCACAAAATGCACGTCGTCTGCATAGTCTATGCCTGCATCCGCCATGGCGCTAACGACGGCCGTCGCCGTCTCGTCGATCTGCGCGCGGCGCCCCAGTTCCTCGGGCAGAAATTCGCGGGTGTGTGCGATACCAATGGCGAGCCGCTTGCGGCCATCACCCGCCGGTATCGAATCCGCTTCATGGCGTGCAAACACCGTGATATGCGGAGACAGCACGCCCTCGGTGCCGCC
>SYEN01000278.1 GCA_005800795.1 Burkholderiales bacterium
GCTTCGGCCTCAACAACGGCCTTGAGGACGCGGTCAATCTCGGCTGGAAACTCGCAGCCACTCTGCAGGGCTGGGGCGGCGACACGCTGCTGCGCTCCTATGGCGAGGAACGCCGACCGATCTTCGAGGAGACCGCCGAGCACTTCATCGCCGCGCGCATCAAGCGCGAGGGTGAGATCCTCAACCGCGTCACGCCGGAACAGGACAAGGCCGCGTTCGAGAAGATGTGGACCGAGTTCGGCACCGATGTCGGCTGGCGTGTGCAGAACTACGAGCCGAACTACGAAGGCTCGCCAGTCGTGATCGGTCCGCCCGGCGGCGTCTGCACCGCGCACGGCAACCACGTCATCAAGGCGCAGGCGGGTCATCATCTCACGCCGCTGCCGCTGTCGAAGGGCGGCAACACGTTCGATGAATTGTCGATGATGGAATTCACGCTGTTCGCGTTCGACGCCGACAAAACGGCGGTCGCCGCGATCGAACAAGCCGCCAAGTCCCTCGGCGTGCCGTTCAGGGTGGTGCGCGACACATTCACGGGCGGCCGCGAAGGCTATGAGGCGCGCATGATTCTGGTACGGCCGGATCAGTACGTGGTCTGGCTCGGCAACAGGGCGCCGGACGATCCCGTGGCACTGATGCGCAAGGTGACGGGGCGGGATTAGGTCAACGGCCCGAACATGGGCGGCGGAACGCGGCGGCGGCTTGCATCCTCATAGGCCGACGCAATCCGCAGCACGATGTCCTCCTTGCCAGGCTCGCAGCGGAACACCAGCGAGAACGGCAGGCCCGGCGCGGCAATTATCGTCGGCTTGTCGGAAGCCTGCGACACAAACTTCTTGCCGTCGGGCGTGAGCTTGTAGACCGGATCGTACGCCGTGGTGACGTAGCCGGCCGGAACCAGCACCTCGGTCAACCCGGCGTTGGGACCGCTCAGCGACTCCGGCCGCAGGTTGCTAGCGATGTCGTATTGGTACGCATGGCCGATCAGGCCCGGCGGCCACGGCGTGTGCAGACGAACCAGCGCGTCGAGCTTGTTCTCGAGTATGACCATCATGTCGGCGCGGCGCAGCAGCTCGCGCAGCATGATGCGCTCGTTGACGCCCTGCCGCCCGCCGAGCGGATTGCGCGGGTCGGCCACCTCTTCCCAGTTCTTGAATGCGGCGCGCTGGTCGTCGCCCCAGAACTTGGAGCGCGCGTTCAGCGCGACCCAATCGGACAGCGATTCGCGGAAGCCCTTTGCCGACCAGTCCGCTGCGCGCCGCATCAGGTATTGCGAGATGTGGAAGCGGAACGTGTTGGACAATTCCTGATTCTGGATGGTGGCCAGATCGAGATTGACCGGCGAGGCGATGCGGCCTTCCGCCAGCGCCACGCAATAATCGATCGGCGTCATGGTGCCCGAGCCGAAAACCTTGCCCGGCGCAAACTCCGTCGGCACGATGGCGTCGGCGAATTCCTTGAACAGCGGCTGGCCGTCGCGCCTAAGCCGGAACAGCAGGTCCGGCATGAACACCGGCACGAGGCGGGCAAGAGCCACTCGAAAATCGACCTTCATCTGCTCGATGTCTCGGTCCGGCTGCCAGAGCGGATCGGACGACTCCACAAGCGTCGCGCCGAGACGGCCGCCGAGGATCTCTTTCACTTCCTTCTTGGCGGCATCGACGATCGGCTGCTCGGTCTTCGAGCCTTTAGGATAAACCATCGATTCGCGGATCACGCCAATTCGCATGCCGCCCAGCGCGTTCGGCACGCCCGGCATTCGGGTGTGCGCGGCATAGGACGAGCTCAGCACCGACGAGCGCGGCACCGTCGAGAACACGTCTCGCGGATCGTAGTAGCCCTGCTCCGGGTCCTTGAGCGCATCGAGAATTTTCGCGCAGTCGACAATCTTGCGGGCGTGGATACCGGTGCGGTCGCAGTAGATGTCGGCGCCGATGGCGCCGCCGTCGAAACCGATCATCGATTTGTGCGGCAGGATCAACGCCACCGCGTTGTGGTTCGAGGGGCCACGGCAGGATGCGCGGGTTACCTCGCCGAGCGAAGCCATCACCATGTTGACGCTGACCGACAGCGCCGAACCCGAGCTTGAGCCGAGCGAGGCTGAACGCGTGGTGTCATAGGGATTCGACGGATTGCCCGCCCAGCTGCTGCGCTGATAGCCGAGCGTCGACGGCAGCACCTTGTCCGGCTTGTTGCGGCCGCCGGGATCGCCGGCACGGCCGTTATATTCGGTGTTCACGGCCTTGGCGAAAATGATCGCGCCTTTTTTGCGCAACTCATCGACAAGGATGTGATCGCGCGCGGGAAAATCAATGTCGTACGCTGCATCCCCGCCGCCGGTCGAGCGCATGTCTTTGGTATCGAACGGATCCTTGAACGAAAACACCACGCCGTACAGCGGCATTTTTTCAAAATCGGGCTTGCGGCCATATTTGGCATCGTATTCGGCGGCAAGTTCGAGTGCGTCCGGCTGGTGGCGAAATTCGTCGCACACCGGCGGCGCGCCTTTCGGCAGCGGCCCCTGGGAGGGATGCAAGTCATAGCCGCCCTTGCACGTTACCGAACGCTCGCCACGAATATTGAGCGTGGCCAGCGAGTTGACCTGACCCGCGTTGGGGATACCGGCAATCATGCCGAATTGCTGCTGGGCCGCCGGATCCGACGCGGTGGCTTCCATGCGGCCGTATTCCAGCGGTTTGCCACGATAAATGGCAAGGTCCGGCAGGAACGTCGAAGCCTTCAGTGTTTGCGTGGGGAATTTGAGCGGCGCACCGCCGCGCACCGTGCCGATGGCCGGCGGCACGTCTTTGCCGTCTTCGGTGACCAGCATGCTGGAGACACCGTTGTAGGCACGCACGCGTGCAATGTAACGCTGCACTACTTCGGTCAGGGTAATCTGGCCCGCACGTATCGCCGCGTGCAGTTGGTCTATGGTGGCTTCTTCGAGTTGAAACGCTGAGTTGGGCATGATTGGGCTTTCCGCCAGTTCTTCAAGTGTGTTTTTTGAGCTGCTTATTCCATTTTAATCGAAGCGCGAGCGCTTGCCGCGTCTGGCGTGGCAGGTGCGCATTTCGCCGCCAAGGTGGCGTGTTGACTATAGGTCAACCGCAGGATAGATTCAGCGCCGATGCGGAAACAGTTTAAACCCCATTTTTTGGAGGGCGCCATGCGCGTAGGGCAGTCTGCAGTGGTTACAGCAGTTTTTGCGGCCAGTATCGTGGTCGCGGCAGCGCCTGCTTTGGCGCAAGGACAGCAAAAATTTCCGACCAAGCCCGTGCGTCTGGTCATTGGTTTTTCTCCGGGGAGCGCCACCGACCTGACGGGGCGGATGGTCGCGCAAAAGCTGGGCGATATCTGGGGACAGCCGGTGGTGATTGAAAACCGTTCGGGCGCCGGCGGCCAGCTTGCCACAGTCATGGTCGCCAAGGCCACGCCCGATGGTTACACGCTGCTGATGATATCGAGCGCCATGGTGGTCAATGCAGTGCTGCCGACGAAACCGATGTACGACCTGCTCAAGGATTTCGCCGGGGTCTCGCAGATTGGTGTGCCGACGTCTGTGGTACTCGCCTCGCCAACGCTGGGTGTCAAATCGATCAAGGAATTAATCGCAATGGCGAACGCGCGGCCGGGCAAGCTGCTGTTCGGCACGTCCGGGGCCGGTAGCGGTACCCATATGACCACCGAGATATTCAACACCAACGCCGGCATCAAGGCCGTGCATGTGGCTTTTAAAGGTTTGCCCGAAGTGATGATCGAGGTTGCCGCAGGGCGCTTGAACTACGGCCTGATCAGCATGGGCGCGTCGATGCCTTTCATTCAGGACAAGCGGGTGGTGCCATTGGCCGTGGTTGCGCAAAAGCGCTCGCCGCTGCTGCCGGATGTCCCGACAGTGACGGAAATTCTGCCGTTGTTCGAGCGCGACGCCACGCACGGCATCATCGCGCCGGCCGGCACGCCGAAGGATGTGCTGAACATTATCAGCCGGGACATTGCGCGCGCGCTCGAATTCCCCGATGTCAAGGAGCGCATGGACGCCATAGGTTTTGAACGGGTGCCGATGGGGCCAGAAGAGTACACCAAGCTGCTGCGCCGGCTGCATGCCGCGCTAGCCAAGACGGTGGTTACAGTGGGGTTGCGCGCGCCGTAACGGCAAAACTTCCTCCCTTGTCTAGGGAGACGGCACGACCAGGCCGGTGCTGTCCCGTCCGGCCGCTTGAATATTACGCCGCCGGAGCGCTTTTCGCGCTGGACGCCATTTGCGCAAAGCCTTCGTACAACGTCCAGTCGAGCGCATGGGCTTCGAGAGTTTCCGGGTGCCACATGCGGCGTGGCAGATCGAGAATGTCGCCGCCGTAGACATGCAAGCCAATGGCGGGTACGTTGCCCATGCATTCCGCGACATGCGCCGTATCCGCCATCATCGGCAGAATTGAGCCACGCGTCAGGGTGACCTCGCTCGCGCGGCGCAGCTTGCCGTTGTCGGTGCGATAAAGCGTGTTTTTCTCCTCGCCCGACAGCAGAAAAATCGACGCCCACGCGCCATGATCGTGCGGCGGCGTGCGGCGTCCGGCGGGGAAGCACACTTTCAGCAGGGTGATCGACGGCGAGCGGTAAAACACCTGCCGTGCATTGCCGCCTGTGCCGGAGACAAAACGAATGGCCTTTTCGACGGCATCAATGTCGCCGCGCAATGCTTCGAGCTCCTCGCGCGCGGCGTTCATCGGGTTGGCGCTTTCGCCGGCCTTGGCGAAGCGGGCTACGAGTTCGTGAACTTTCATGGTTGCGTCTCCTTGTGTGTATTGGAGCATAATGCTGTTGAGCCGTAAAGTAACAGACATTAAAAAATAGTCAATTAAAACAAATAGTTACATGACTTCTATTTTAGGTGGATTGGAAACGCCCGCACTGGTGATGGATCGCGTCAGACTCGACCGTAATCTCGCGCGCATGCGCACCAAATTGGCTGGCGTTCGATTGCGTCCACACGTAAAAACAGCCAAGTCGCTGGATGTGGTGAAGCGGGCTGTGACGCCGGGCAGCGGCGGCATTACCGTATCCACATTGAAAGAGGCGGAACAGTTTTTCGCGGTGGGTTACCGCGACATCCTCTATGCCGTGGGGATCGCGCCGAACAAACTCGATCACGTGGCGGCGCTGCGGGCGAAGGGATGTGATCTGACCATCATTTTGGATAGCCTGGAAGCAGCGCGTGCTGTCGCGGACAAGAGCGGCGCGGCGGAATCCGTTGTCCCCGCACTAATCGAAATCGACAGCGACGGTCATCGCGCGGGCGTGAAACCCGGTGACGCACGTCTGCTGGAAATTGGCCGTGCACTAGGCAAAAACCTGCGCGGTGTGATGACGCATGCGGGTGGTTCGTACGATTGCAAATCGGTGGAAGACATCCGCGCCATGGCCGAACGCGAGCGCGCAGCGGTGGTGCGTTGTTCGGGTGAGCTGCGTGCAGCCGGTTTGCCGTGTGACATCGTCAGCGTGGGTTCGTCGCCCACCGCCACCTACGCCGAATCGTTTGACGGGGTTACCGAAGTGCGCGCGGGCGTCTACATGTTTTTCGATTTGTTCATGGCGGGCATTGCCGTGTGCGCGGTGGACGACATCGCGTTGTCGGTGCTGACTTCGGTGATTGGCCATCAGCCGGAAAAAGGCTGGATCATCACCGACGCGGGCTGGATGGCGCTGTCGCGTGACCGCGGTACCGCCGGACAGAAGGTCGATCAGGGCTACGGACTGGTGTGTGATGTGCGTGGCCAGCCGTTGGGCGAATTGATTGTGTCTGGTGCAAATCAGGAGCACGGCATCATCAGCGCACGCGGCGGCATGCCGCTGGATGGCGCGCGCATGGCGCAATTTCCCATCGGCACGTTGCTGCGCATTTTGCCCAATCATGCGTGTGCGACGGCGCCGCAGCATGACGGCTACCACGTCGTAAACGAGGCGCATGAAATCGAGGCACGCTGGCCGCGATTTAGTGGGTGGTAGCAGAAATTGTAGTCTGTAAGGTACGCAGCGTATTGCAGGGTAGTCCGCTGTGATTGTCCCGTAAACCGCGGCGCCCCTTACGGTCTACACGCTCTTTGCAGCGTGCGATCCAGTGCGATAATGCGCCGGTACGTAAAAGAACAAGCCATCGAACGAGGAGAAAACATGTCTATTGATTTTAGAAAAATGGCCGTTGCAGGCATAGCGCTGGTGTTGAGTGGCATGGCGGGCGCTGCCTTTGCACAAGCGCAAAACTATCCCATCAGACCCATCCGTTTGATCGTGCCGTATCCGCCGGGCGGCTCGACGGATCCCTCGGGGCGTGCCCTGGGGCAATGGCTGGCGGAAAAATTCGGCCAGCCGGTGGTGATCGACAATCGCGGCGGCGCCGGTTCCACCATCGGCCACGGGCTGGCGGCACAGGCGACACCAGATGGTTACACGCTGCTGCTCGGCACCTCGGGCGGGCTGGTGGTGGCGCCGGCTTGGGGCACCAAGGTCAGCTATAACCCGCTGAAGGATTTTTCGCCGATTGGTCTGATGGTGGATGTGCCTTTTGTGCTGGCGGTATTCCCCGGTGTTGCCGCGAAGAACATCAAGGACTTTGTTGCGTTAGGCAAGAGTCAGCCGGGCAAAATCAATTTTGCCTCGCCCGGCGCGGGCACGCCGAACCATCTGGGCATGGAACTGATGAACGCGCTCGCCGGCACCAAATA
>SYEN01000279.1 GCA_005800795.1 Burkholderiales bacterium
AGGCCCGATCACCAAGGTCCAACCCACCGGCGAGCAAATGACGATTTTTGAAGCCAGCGAAATCTACCGCGCGAACAAAACGCCGCTGGTGATCTTCGGCGGCGACGACTACGGCATGGGTTCATCGCGCGACTGGGCGGCCAAGGGCGTGCAACTGCTTGGCGTCAATGCGGTGATCGTGAAGAGCTTCGAACGCATCCACCGCGCGAATTTGATCGGCATGGGCGTAGTTCCGCTGCAATTCAAGCCGGGCGAAGACGTTAAGTCACTGGGCATCAACGGCACCGAGACCTTCACCATCGAGGGTTTGGCGGGCGGCAACGTTAAGCCCATGCAGGATGTGGTGATGACCATTACGCGGGCTGATGGCTCGACGCAAAAGGTAACTCTGACGTTGCGCATTGATACCGGCATTGAGGTGGATTACCTCAAGCATGGTGGCATTCTGCCTTATGTGTTGCGGGATTTGGTTGCGACGGCGGGGTAAGCAAATTTTGGCGTAGGCACGCGGTGCGTGCCTGGCCTACCTCGCTTCTGCCTGAATTCGTGGATCATGCTCGCGAAGCCGAAGATTAGAAAGCCCTTGCTCTACTTCGCATCAGTGGCTGCGTTCATTGCAAGCTACTACCTTATGAGTCTAGGCATCTACGTTGAATGGAGTGCTAGCTTTCCGGGACGCCCCGCAGATCAGATGCGGCCATGGGCATACCTGTACTACGGACTAGCTGTGCTGTCATTGATCGCAGGGATTTTGCTATTTCGCAAGGCGCGACGTAACAAGGCGAATAATCGTAGCCCGGAAGGAGCGTAGCGTATTCCGGGGTTCCGCCATCTATGCATTGCCGCCAGCCCGCAAGCGAGATACGTGATATCGCCCCCCGGAATACGCTACGCTTCTTCCAGGACACGAATATTCAGTAAGTATCTGTTTTTATTGATATTTTAAAACACCCGCCGTCACTGCACTGCACCGTTCAGCGCAAAATCAAACACCTGGTAACTCTTCAGCGTGGATGCGCCAGCCTTTAGTTTGTAGCGGTCGTTCAGCGGCTCGGAAAGTATCATCGGCACCAGCGATTCGGTGACGCCGCCGTGCGTGCGCAGCCGATGCCCCTTCAGCCCCGACAAATCATGATCGGCTTGCGACGCGCCGATACACACATTGGCAGTTGAGATCACCGCTACGTCGCCTTCGCGGTCGGGCGGCAAATCGTACGTCGCGCACGCGGTGTCGCGGTCGAGTGCCGCCGCGATGCCCGGTATGCCGTGAATTTCGTCGATGATCTGCCGCGCGGTGGCTTTGCCGCGGCACCACACGCGCACGAATCCGCCCAGCGCGCCATGATGCGCGACGAACGCATCCGTGATCGGGCAGATCACCTGCGCGTCACCCTTGCCGAATTTACGGTCGAGGATGTCCTGCAACCAGATCACATTCGGGTTACCGTCCGCGTCGGATTTGTCGTTCATGCCGTGATCGGCTGTCAGCGCCACCAGCGCGCCCAGTTCGGCGAGGCGGCCAAAGCGTTTGTCGATCTCCTGATAAAAACGCCGTGCGCCGTCTTCCTCCGGCGCGTACTTGTGCTGCACGTAATCCGTCAGCGACAGGTAGAGGATGTCGCGGTGCGATTGCTCCAGCAGCTTGATGCCGGCGTCAAGCACGAACAGCGACAGATCCATCGAATACATATCCGGCTGCGGCGCGCCAACAAAATCGAGCACCTGATCAATGCCGTTTTCCGCCATCGAACATTTGCTGGCGAACTCGCTGGAAAAGCTGACATTGCCGCGTGACACATCCAGCCCCTTGCCGAGTTGTTTGCGCAGCTTGTCCTTGGCGGTAATCGACACCACCTTCGCCCCTGCCTCGGCGAATTTTGTGATGAGTGAATCGCCGCGCAGCAATTCCGGGCCTGTCATCACCACCGGCTGACCGGTTGCGGTGTCCAGATAGTAATTGCCCGAAATGCCGTGCCGCGCAGACGGCGTGCCGGTGATGATAGACATATTGTTCGGGCAAGTGAAGCTCGGCATGGTGCCTTCGGCCACCGTGGCAAAGCCTTGCGTCATGAAGCGCGCGATATGGGGGATCACGCCCTCGTTCAGATATTGCCGCAGGTAGGCCGGATCGCCGCCGTCGATACACACCACCGCCACCGGGCGCGACGGCATGCGGTAATCGATACCGTTCACGTGGACCATGGGTTGTTTGTTTGTCGCCGGTGCCGCCATAGCTGTTCCCCTGTTTCAAATATTTATTGCGGCATGTTATCAACTATCCGCAGCGGGCGGCGGTCAGGCGCCACGCGATCCGCTGGTTGCCGCCCCTGGCACGCGCAATTTGTGCCAACCGCGCCGTTTTGTAATACTCTGGTCACAAGAAAACCGCATGATTCCATGGTTTGACCGATGAATGCGCCGTAGTGCAACTTTGCGCAACTTTGCGCGCCTGGAGAGCTGCCATGAATATCCGTTGCCCAATCACCTTGATGCTAGCCTGTATGGGGCCGCTGGCCGCAACACCCGGCATGGCGGCGGAGTTTCCCACCAAGCCCATACGCATGCTGGTGGGCTTCCCCGCCGGCGGCAGCACGGATCTGCTGTCACGGCAGATCGCGGTGGCGCTGGGGCAAGCGGTGCAGCAGCAGGTGATCGTGGACAACCGTTCGGGCGCCACCGGTAACGTCGCGTCCGAAATCACCGCCAAGGCCAATGCCGACGGCTATACGCTGATGATGGCGACCGTCGCCACGCACGCCATCAACCCGGCGCTGTTCAGCAAGCTGCCGTTCGATCCGGCGAAGGATTTTTCGGCGGTGTCGCTGATCGCGCAATATCCTCTGCTGCTGGCAGTGAATCCGGGTGTCGCCGCGAAATCCGTGCGCGAGTTAATCGACCTCGCGCGCGCTAAACCCGGCACGCTGCGCTATTCATCGTCCGGCAACGGTTCGCCCGGCCATTTGGCCGCCGAGATGTTTCGCATCGCTTCCAAAACGGAGATGCTGCACGTGCCCTACAAAGGCGGATCGCCCGCATTGACGGCGGTGATCGCCGGCGAATGCCAGCTTAACTTCGGTACGCTGCCGGGCATGATGCCACACGCCAAGGCCAATCGCCTGCGCGCGCTGGCGGTCACCACGCGCGCACGTTCTCCGGCGTTGCCGGATGTGCCCAGCGTCGCGGAATCGGGCGTCGCGGGTTTCGATGTCAGTTCGTGGGCTGGTGTGATTGCGCCCGCCGGCACGCCCAAGCCTGTCATTAACAAGCTGCATGGAGAAATCGTCACTCTGCTCAAGCAACCCGCGATGAACGCCAGACTGGCAGCTGAAGGTGCGCCGCCCATCGGCAGCACACCCGAGGAATTCTCGAAATTCATGCGCGAAGAACTGGCGAAGTGGGCCACTGCGGTGAAGCAGGCGGGTGCGCGTATCGATTGAGACGAAGGTCTGCCTAAGGAACCTCTGGAAGCTACGAAACCTTGGCGCGTGGCTCGAGATTTCCGGAAGGCGCCAGAGGAATATAGTAACTAATTGTTTTTATTGAATAATTTCTAAATCAGCACCGACGACCCCACGGTCTTTCCTGCCTCCAGATCAGCATGCGCCTGCACCACGTCCGCTAGCTTGTAACGCTGGCCGATGTGCACCTTGATCACGCCTTTTTTCAACATGTCGAACACGCGTGTGGATGACATCACAAGGTCTTCGCGCGCGACGCAGTAATTCGCCAGCGTGGGTCGGGTGAAATATAGCGACCCCATTTTTTGCAGCGTGGCGGCTTCAACGGCGGGCGGCGCGCCGGTGGTGGTGCCGAACGAAATAAAAAATCCGCGCGGTGCGAGACTTTTGATCGATACGTCGAAGGTGGCCTTACCCACCGAGTCATAGACCACCGGCACGCCGGTGCCGCCGGTAATTTCTTTCACGCGCGCAGCAATGTCTTCCTTGCTGCGGTCAATCACGAATTCGTAGCCGTTGTCTTTGGCGAGTTGGCATTTGGCGGCACTTCCTGCGACACCGATCATGCGCGCGCCAAGGTGTTTGCCCCACTGCCCCGCCACCAGACCGACACCGCCCGCTGCTGCCATGAACAGCACAAACTCGCCGGGCTTTACCGTGTAGCAACGGTTAAGCAGATACTCCGCAGTCATGCTTTTGGTGAGGATCGCGGCAGCGGTTTCTTCGCTGACGCCCTCGGGGATTTTCAACAGCTTCTCGGCGGGCATGTTGCGCGAGCTGGCATACGAACCAGGCGCGCTGCCCGCGTACACCACGCGGTCGCCCTTTTTCAAGCCGGTGACGGCGCTACCGACCGCCTCGATCACGCCGGCGGCCTCGATGCCGATGCCGCTGGGCAAGGGCAGCGGATATTGCCCGCCGCGATGATAGACATCCATGAAATTCACGCCGATGGCGGTTTGGCGGATTTGCGCTTCATTGGCGCCGGGCGCGGCGAGTTCGACGGATTCTAGTTTCATGACGCCGGGGGCGCCTTGGGCGGCAATGCGAACTGCTTGGGCTTGCATGATTACCTTTCTTTTTTTAGTTATCAATAAGACACAACAAACTGGGCGCGAAGCACGCAAAAAACCAAGCCCGTCGTTCCCGCGCAGGCGGGAATCCATAACGCACGTGCCACCTGTATCCACGCATGGAGTCCCGCCTTCGCGGGAATGACGGGTGTTAGTTTTCGTTACATCGA
>SYEN01000280.1 GCA_005800795.1 Burkholderiales bacterium
GCCGAATTACGGCAAACGGTTGCACGGCGCGGTGGCTATCCAGCTCAAAATGAAAGTCTGGTAGCCGCCGGCTCGGGGTTATTTCTCGACGGTGGCTTTTTCCACCTCCAGCATGCGATCCATATCGATGCTGTCGTGCAGCGCGTGTTGCTCGTCCTTGTGCGTAGTGCCCGCCATTGTGGGATCAGGAACACCACGCGCGAGGCATTCGTAGCTTTGCTTCATCGCGCGATGGAACGCCCAC
This sequence comes from Burkholderiales bacterium, assembly GCA_005800795.1. Classification (GTDB taxonomy): domain Bacteria; phylum Pseudomonadota; class Gammaproteobacteria; order Burkholderiales; family SG8-41; genus UBA5216. The sequence continues at coordinate 245 of SYEN01000280.1, forward strand.
GCCGAAATCGAGCTGGCAAGGATGCGATAACCCAAGGCGCCGAGTTCATCAAGTGACAAACCTGCGCCTTGGTCGCCATTCCCCGGCAGGCCAAACATGAAAGGCGGCGGCAGTGCGCGCGCGACGGTGCGTGCATCCTCGGCATTGCGCACGCTCAAATACAGCATATCAGCGCCCGCTTCACGGTAGGCTAGCGCGCGTTTAATCGCATCGGCCATGCCGCCGGGGCCGCGAATGCCGTTGGTACGCGCGATGATGACAAAATCCGGATCGCGCCGTGCTTTCACCGCTTCGCTGACCTTGGCGGCCATGAGTTCCAGCGGCACCATGTGCTCCGTGCCCACGTGATGGTGCGCGCGCTTAAGCAATATCTGATCCTCGATTTCAATCGCCGCGAAACCCGCCGCTTCCGCCATGGTGATGGTGTGATGCATGTGCATGGGGTCACCGAAACCCGCCGCACCGTCAAGTATCAAGGGCAGATCACTCGCTGCACGAATCTCAATGCCTGCCTGACACAGCTGCGTGATGTTGAGATTGGCTTCGAGGCAGCAATTAAGATAGCCAATGGTTCCGCCGCCAAGATAAAGCACTTCAAAACCCGCTGCTTCGGCAAGCTTTGCGCTTAACGGGTTAAAGACTGCCGGCGTCACCAGGGCACGGTTTCCAGCCAGCAGAGTACGAAGTTTCTTTGCGGCGCTCATTTCACCCCCTTCTACAAAAAATGTCTAACTAATTGTTTTTATTGATATTTCATTGAATTTCAAGATTAATTTATCCCCGCTTTAATTCATCAATCGACCTGACCAACTCGCCATCCGCACGCTTTAACGCACGTGTCGCGGAACGCGTATTGCCGAAGGTCGGCACCCACTGTGAATGTTTACCTGCGCCGCCGGTAACGATGATGATGAGGTCATCCGGCTTTTGCCACATGTGAACGGGTGTATCGAGTGGCGCGTTGGCAAACTGATCGGCGAGCTTGCGCCGGAACCGTCGCTCGATGCCTTCCTGTGACCATTTCGACAGTGGGATGGTCGCCTTATCGTACAGCCACTGCTTGACCTGCTTTTTGGTCATGACGCCGCTGGCCACCGTTTGCGCGTGCTCAGGGCCAAAGGCCATCACCGGCTGGCCTTCATAGTAGGCATTGTTCGAACCCGTGGTCGGGATGGTGCCCGCTACCATGGCGAGTATGCCCTCCGGCGTGATGCTTTCGTGATCGTTGACGTTGTGCGGGCCTTCTGCGGCCACCACAGTACACACGGTCGCCTCTTTGGGATGCCCCAATTCGACATGCAGCGGCTCCCACGGGCTGGCATCTTCGTTTTCCGCCACACAAAACGTAAATTTGCACGGCGTACCGGCTGTGGCCATGTCGCCCGTGCCGGGAATCGCAGCACCAATGTTCACCAGACACAACCGTATCGCACGGCCAATGGCTGCGTTGGCGCGAAAATAATTACCCATCACGTTTTGCCCGCTGTTCAAGCCGACTTCCTTTGCAATCGGGCCGTTGAAAATCAGCATCGGTGTGCACGGGTGCGTGGTGGCCTGCGTACCGTACAGGTTGTATTGCTCCTCGGCCATCGCTTCAAGTGCCAACAGCACCAGCGGAAAATATTCCGGCTTGCAGCCGGCCATTACCGCATTGGCGGCCACGCGGATCGGCGTTGCGGCACCGAAGCGCGGCGGCACCTTGATCACCGGCTTGTCGAAATCACGGTCGCAATAACTCAGCATGCGTTCTACCCGCTCGGGCGTCGGCGGTATCACCGGCAAGCCGTCGCTCCAGCCCTTGCTGCACAAAAATTCGTAGACCGCTTCCGGGTCGTCGTCGCATTCGACCATGGCGCCGGGGGCTTTCAGCATTGTGCTTAGCGACGCGCTCATGGCTGTTTCTCCTGCTTTTTATCTTTAACGACTTTCAACAACTGCGGTAACGCCGCGCCTGCGCGCTCCACCACCTTGTCGATCTTCAAACCGCCCAGGGGATGCTGGATTTTCAGCAGCGGCAAATCCGGCACACCGAACACTTTGGCCTGCGCGGTGCCGAGCTTCATGAACGTATCCGAACACACAACCGCAGCGATCAAACCGCGCTTGGTCAACTGTGCCATGTCGTGGACACTCCACGACGTGCACGAGCCTCAATCGGCCATGGCGCTGATCACCAGATCAGCCTCCTTCGCCAGTTCGTCGAGCACCTGATCGGTCGCCGGACGGCTGGAGGTGGGTTTGCGTTTCACCACCACCGAGTCAACCTTGTATTCTTTTTTCACGCCTTCAACGATCAGATTCAGCAAATGATCGGCGTTGGCCTTGCTGTTGTCGAGTATGCCCAGCCGTATGCCGCCGCCGCTCAAGGATCGACTCGACTTCAATTGCGCGACATCCTCAATCGGCGCGTCGGGCACGACGAGAAAGATTTTTCCCATTCCGCTCTCCTGTAAAAAACTCAATTGAAACAATTGCTTACAAAACACTCGACTTCGACTTAATCCAGTCTGATGCCCGTCTGCTTCTGCACTTTTTGCCATTTCACAATATCTGCAGCGAGCCGTTTGGTCACTTCCTCGGGTGTGGTCTTGACAACATCCGCACCCAACCGCGCGAACGCATCACGCGTCGACGCTTGATCCAGCACTTTTATCAGCGCGGTGTAAACACGATTCACGATGTCCTTCGGCGTGGCCGCGGGCAGAAAAATGCCCGCGTTGGCCGACGCCTCGAAATCTTTTACGCCGGCCTGCTCCATGGTTGGCACGCCTTCAAGCAACGCCGAGCGCTTTTGCGCTGTCACCGCAATCGCCCGCAGCTTGCCCGCCGCCACCATCGGCGCCGATGTCGACACCTGATCGAATAGGCAATGCGTCTGGCCGCCCATCAAATCCACCAGTGCGGGGCCCGCCCCTTTGTACGGTACATGTGTCAGTTTCACACCCGTAACCGCCTGAAACAATTCCCCGGTGAGATGCGTATTGCTGCCCGTGCCGGCGGACGCCATCAGCACCGCGCCAGGCTTCGCCTTCGCCAACGCAATAAATTCCTGCGCGGTTTTCACCGGCAGCGACGGATGCGTCACCAGCACCATTGGGGTGATCGACACCATCGACGTCGGCGCAAAATCCTTCAATGGATCATAAGTCGGCTTGGCGACAAACACCTTATTAATCGACATGGTACCCGTGGAGCCCAGCAGCATCGTATAACCGTCCGGCGCTGACCTCGCCACAAATTCATTACCCAAGCGGCTGCCTGCGCCACCGCGGTTTTCAACCACCACCGGCTGCCCGAGATTTTCGGTCATACCCGGCGCGACCGTACGAGCCGTGATATCGATATTGCCGCCCGGCGCGAACGGCACAACCAGGCGTATCGGACGGTCGGGGTAAGCGGCATTGACCATTGTTGCAGCCCCCAAAAAAAGCGCTACGCCCGCACAGCGAAACAGCATATGAACTCCAGGCACACTCGAATGAAATAGTGGCACGATGTTAGCAGCAGCGTGCGGGCGCCACAAACCAACAAACCATCAGCGCTGGTCGCCGCCGCCCGTTGCCAACAACCCCGCCAGCAGCAAGATCGCTATTCCCGTGATCGCCATGCCAGCCAGCATGCCGTCTGCTGCGAGACTGAAAAGACTCAACCAGAAAATCAAGCCGCCGACAGCCGCCATGCCGCACAACAGACCGGCGAAAAATTTTTTCCAGCCGGACAGTGCCGCCATACGCTCACGCAAATGCTTTTGGGATTCGTGACGGCTGGGCCAACGCTCCAGCGGCTTACCGGAAATCGCTGCATGGATTTCCTGCCCGCTCGCAGCTGCTTTAAAACCGCGAGCCTTACAGATTGCATTCCCCGCACAATTCAGCGATTGACACGCGTGACAGCGCCAGTCGTAGTCAGGCTTGACGCTCACAGGAAACTCAATCCCACTACCAGCGCGACAAGCACGCTGATCACCATCCCGAATTTGAGCACTAAATCCCGCCACATCCTGCGTGACTCACGCTGGATTTCTGCAGACAACCGAAGATTTCGGTCTCGCGCCCGTTCCATTTGCGCTCTCAACGCTTCGATCTCAGCTTTGACATTTGCTGGTGTTGCGCTCATTTGCCGGCTTCCATCGTTGGTGCGGCCCGTATTCTGACTCCAAAGGTATTGCGCCAGCCGGCCAACCGCACTGGGTGGTTCGCTTGTTTTTCTGAGATCGATGGTAATACCCGTCAGCGAACGATTGCCCCAGAAGCCGTGTACAAACCTTGATACCAGCGTAAACTGCGGCAGCTCATACTTGATGGCTGGGATGTTGAAAACCAAAGAACCGACCGGTTCTGCTTCGCTATCATTGCGATTGATTGACGATTCACTATAGCGCACGCCACCCACCAGGCGCCACGCAATTTCTGGTGAAGTGGCTGTTCTGAAACCCGAGCGAGTCAGCGTGATCACGGGTTTGCCGATTTGCGGCAGGGACATCAGAAACAGCAACATGCCAGCCGGTATCATGATACCGACCGCAAACCAGCCAGCAACACGCTCTATCCCGTTTGCGTCTGGAAGCACTAATAATGCCGTGGCGCCCATCATCAGCGCAAGCAAGGCCAACCATGCATTCGACGCGCCCTTTACCTCCAACTCAAAATCATCAGCGCGCGCTGCCACCAGTAATTGCATGAATCTCTCGTCCGCGAGATGGGCTCTGCTGGAATCGACATCCCGTTTGAGCCGATCATCCAGACGCGACAACCACAGGCATCCGCCGATTCCCGCGATGCCAGCCAGAGCAGCCCATCCCGGGTGTTCACCTGCTTCGAGCAACAGCGTAGCCCCCATCAGTCCGCCAACCAGAGAAATGGTCGCCGCGAAAACAGTCAGAATTCTCACGCTGGATCCATCATCGAGGTATCGCGTGCCGCGCTTCCGCCCCATACGAGCACCCATGGGTCCGGGGCGATTGATTGCCTGCACGGCTGCCGAGGGAAATATCCTAAGTATCTGATTTTATTTACTTTTTAAATATCGCTCGTGAGTTGGCCGACACGGGCGAACCGTTGTGCCTCGTATAATAGCGCCCCATCCACAGACAGCAGAGCCCGGCGTGCGACTATCCACGGTAACCCGCGAACAATTGCCTGAAGACCAGCGGCGCTTTTTTGACGCGGTGGGCGCCATACGCCGACGACCGGTAAGCGGGCCGTTTATTGTCACGTTAAACAGCAGTCCCGATCTCGCTTCGCGCTTTGCACACTTGGGGCATTACTTTCATGCGCGCGGGCAGGCTGACGAATCGATCCTGTCGGCGCGGGTGCGCACCTTTGTCGCGCTGGTTGGATCGCGCCTGCTCGATGTGCCCTATGAATGGAACGCGTGGGTGGGCTGGGCACAGGAAGCTGGCGTACCGCAGGAAACGGCCGACGCCATCCGCGAAGGCCGCCCGGCACCCAACCTCACCGCCGAAGAAGCGTTGGTGCAGGATTTTTGCACGCAACTGGCTACCGGCCGTCACTGCGTGAGCGACGCCACCTATCAGGCGGCACTCAAACATTTCGGCGAACAGGGCGTGGTGGAACTGGTGGTATGTCTGGGCTATTTTGCGATGATTGCGTTTCCGCTTAACGCCTTCGAGATCGAAATGTCGGCGGCGCAACTGGCGCTGCGCAAATCGTTTGTGCCGCTGAGGGTACTGGCGTTTTCAGGCGCGGTGCAGCGGCAAGCGCCGGCGTTTGAAACCCTGCGCGCAGACGATGCAAAGGCTCGCATAACCCGCATCACCCGGCACGCCGATCTGAAACACGCGGATCAGCATTATCTTGACCGCGTCATCCGCAAGCGCGGGCATGTCTCCGCGCTGTTTCAGGTGCTGCTGCATACGCCGGATGTCGCCGACAGAATGGCCACGGTTGGTGAGTTTTTTCTCTATGAGACCGTGTTACCGCCCGAATTGCGCACGCTGGTGTGGCTTGTCACCGCGCGCGATTTCGATAGCGAATATGCCTGGCAAGCCAGCATCCACCCGGCACGGGCTGCAGGACTGCCACAATCGCAGATTGATGCCCTGCGGCTCGGCGAGGTGCCCGCAAACGTGTCCGAGCGGCAAGCCACCGTCATCGCGTTTTGCCATGAACTGATGCGCGGCAACCACCACGTGTGCGATGCCACGTACGACGCCACCGTCAAACATTTCGGTGTTCCAGCCACCATCCAGATCGCCGCCTCACTGGGCTATATTGCCATGATATGTTGCGTCGCCAATGCGTTTGGGTTGCCGCCGCAGAGCGATGATGACCAGCCTGCGCTATAGCCCATGAAAAATCCGGCTGACCGTCTGGAAGACCTGCGTGCACGCGTGGACGCCTTCGCGAACGACCGCGACTGGGACCAGTTTCATAATCCCAAGAATCTCTCCATGGCGCTGGCGGGCGAAGTGGGCGAGTTGCTGGAGCATTTCCAGTGGCTGACATTGGAGCAAGCCGCCAACCTGCCGTCCGCCACACGCAAGGAAGTGGCGCTCGAATGCGCGGACGTACTGCTCTACCTGATTCGCCTCGCGGATAAACTCGACATCGATCTGGTTGCCGCCGCTGAAGAAAAACTTGAACTCAACGCAGAAAAATATCCCGCAGAAAAATTTCGCGGCTCGGCGGCGAAGTATGACAAACTCTGAAAAGCCGTGAAACGTGAATAATAAAACGTGAAAGGTAAATCCAGGTACTTGGCAAACACTCACTTTATATTTCACGTTTCACTACTCACATTTCACGAAGAAAATGCTCTCCTACCGCCATCTGTTCCACGCGGGCAGTTTCGCCGATGTTTTCAAACACGTACTGCTGACAAGGCTGCTGCTTGCGCTGAATGAAAAGGACAAGCCGTATTTTTATCTCGACACCCACGCGGGCATCGGCCGCTATGATCTGTCGCACCCGTGGGCGCAAAAGGGACGCGAATACGAAAGCGGCATCAAAAAGCTGCTCGAACGCGAAGACATTCCGGCGGCGATGCAGCCCTACAGGGACATCGTGCTCGCCGAGAACCCCGACGGGCACTTGCGTTTCTACCCCGGCTCGCCGCTGATTACGCGTAAACTGAAACGCCCGATCGACCGCATGGCACTCACCGAACTGAACAAAACCGACTGCGCCGAACTGATGAACGTGTTCGCCAAAGACCGCCGCGTCAAGGTGCAGTTGATGGACGGCTATCAGGCACTGAAGGCGCACTTGCCGCCGAAGGAACGGCGCGGGTTGGTGCTTATCGACTCCTCATTCGACCGCGCGCGCGAATTCACACGCCTCGCCAAGGCGCTGGCGGAGGCGCATACGCGTTGGGCTACTGGCACCTATGCAATCTGGTACCCGATGATGGGCGCGGGCGTCATTCGCGGTTTTGAAAAACAGATCGAAGCCGCCGGCATCCGTAAAGTGTTGCAATTTGAACTGTCGATCCTGCCAGAAGACGCCTCAACCATGCCCGGCAGCGGCATGATCATCGTCAACCCACCGTGGAAATTCGACACCGAAATGCGCACGCTGCTGCGCTGGGTGTGGTCGGTGCTCAACGTCAAAAGTGCGGGCGGCGTGAAAGTAAATTGGATTGCGAGAGAGTAAGTATTTGATTTTATTGATTTTTTACACAGTGTACTGCACCGCACCCGCTGCAATTGTTAACAGGCCTGTTCGCGTTCAACTAACCCACTGTCAACGCGTGGTAGTGCGCCTGTCGCCGCCCGGCGGTGGCGCAGTCTTGAGAATTTCATCCACTGTGGTGAGGCCTGAGGCAACTTTCATCGCACCGTTGATGCGCAGCGGTTTCAGACCATCCTTGTAGGCGGCTTCGCGAAACGCCTCCAGATCCGTGATGTCGGTAATGTAGCGCTTGACTTCCGGCGACAGCACCATGGTTTCGTATATGCCCATGCGCCCCATATACCCGGTCATGCGGCATTCGAGACACCCCTTGCCGCGCGCGGTGGTGCCTTTTGGGTTGGGCGCTTTCCACGGCGCAACGAGATTTTCCCAGGTCGCATCATCGAGATCAACCTGCTCTCGGCAATGCGGGCAGATGGTGCGTATCAGACGCTGCGCCATCACGCCCAGCAGCGTCGATTGAATCAAATAGCCTGGCACACCCAAATCGATCAACCGGCTGATCGCTGCCGGTGCATCGTTGGTGTGCAGCGTGGA
>SYEN01000281.1 GCA_005800795.1 Burkholderiales bacterium
CTCATCATCAGTTGATGCGGCTGCGCGGGGACGGGGTAGCCCGCGCTCGTACCCCCGTGTTCTGGCTTACCCGCATTTATCGGAGCCGCTTGCGTGCCCTTCAAGCGCAACGCCAGCCGCTGACGCACGCCGAATCGATGTTGCTCATCAATGATCGCCAGCCCCAGCTTGTTGAACACCACATCGTCTTCAAACAGCGCGTGAGTGCCCACCACCACCGCAATGCTCCCCACCGACACTTCTGTAAGCAATTGTTTTTTAACAGATTTTTTTGTGCTGCCCGATAGCCATGCCACCGTCAGTCCCAGCGTTTCGAGCCATGCCGAAAACTTGCGGTAATGCTGCTCGGCGAGAATTTCCGTCGGCGCCATCAGCGCCACCTGATAGCTGTTTTCCACACACTGCAAAGCGGCAATCGCGGCGACGATGGTTTTTCCGCTGCCGACATCACCTTGCAGCAGGCGCTGCATCGGGTGCAGCCGGGTGAGATCGTCGCGAATCTGCGCCACGGCGCGCTGCTGCGCCTGCGTGAGTTCAAACGGCAAATTCTTTAGCAAGCGGCTTACCAACGTTCCGCGCACGTGCAAGGCGGGCGCGCCCACGCCGCGCCGCCGCTCCTGATGCACCCGCATGGACAGTTGCTGTGCCAGCAGCTCGTCAAACTTCATACGCCGCCACACCGGGTGCGTGCGATCCTGCAACGCCTGTTGTGAAACCTCCGGCGACGGGTTGTGCAGAAAAAATACCGCGTCGCGGAATTTCGGCAGCCGCTGATGGCGGATCAATGCTTCAGGCAATGTGTCGTCGAGTTTCTCCGATGCCATGGCGCGTGCGATCAGCTTGCGCAGCGTGTCCTGCCCCAGGCCCGCCGTGGTGGAATACACCGGCGTCAACGCCTCAGCCACCGGTGCGCCGGGCTGCACCACGCGATAGCGCGGATGCACCATCTCTGCGCCGAAAAAGCCCTGGCGGATTTCGCCAAAGGCGCGCACGCGCACACCGGGCGCGAATTGCTTCACCTGACTGCCGTAGAAATTTAAAAACCGCAGCGTCACGTTCCCGCTGCTGTCTTCAAGATGGCAAACGAGCTGGCGGCGCGGACGATACTTGATGTCCGTTTCAGCGACAGTGGCTTCAATCAGCACATCGCGGCCGGCGGGCGCATCCTTGACCGGATACAGATGCGTTTCGTCGTCGTAGCGCAGCGGCAAGTGCAGCACCAGATCGAACCTGCTGCTGATGTTTAGCCGGGCGAGCTTGTCGAGCGTGGGTTTACTGAGGCCGGCGAGTGAGGCATGAGGCGCGGGATGCGAGGTGGCCGCCTTTGCCGTTTTACCATCCCCTTTCACGATTCACTTTTCACTGTTCACGTTTCACGGCAACACCATCACCGCATCCACTTCCACCAGTGCATCACGCGGCAGACACGCCACGCCAATCGCCGCGCGCGCGGGATACGGCTCTTCGAGGTACGTCGCCATGATTTCGTTCACTTTCGCAAAGTGCTTGAGATCGGTGAGATACACGGTAAAACGCACCACGTCATTAAGCGATCCGCCGGCGGCCTCCGCCACGGCATTCAGGTTATCGAACACGCGTCGGATTTGCGCGTCAATGCCCTTCACCATTTGCAGGGTCGTCGGATCCAGCCCGATCTGGCCGGAAAGATAAATCGTGTTGCCCGTGCGCACGGCTTGCGAATACGTGCCGATGGCCTTGGGGGCGTGGTTGGTGTGGATGATTTTTTTGGGCATGGCTGATCTATGCAGGCAGTAACCAATCCAAGGCGATCATCACCCAAAAAATCCGCGCGCTGCTAGAAGGCTTAAAATATTCAATAAAAACACATACTTGAAGCGTTTTACGCACAACCTAATTGGGCAATTGCAACACGTACTTCGATAAAATATTGCGCTGTATCTCGTTCGAGCCGCCATATATCGTGCCAGGGCGTGAGGTGTAGAACGGCGTCATCAGATCGATCTTTTCATCGGCCAGCATGACTTCGTCGGCGTAGGCGCCGTACTCTGCGCCCGCTTCCAGCAGCAGCTCGGCGAGCTTCTGATAGGTGTCCATGGCGAACACTTTCAGCATCGAAATATCTGGCCCCAGAGCTTCGCTACGCCGCGCCTTGTCGACGTAGCGCTGATACAGCGAACCCAAATCGTTCAGATCCATTTTGAGTTGCGTGTAGCGATCGACGAAGCCGGGGTCGTCAAAGAGTTTTTGCGCGCGTGCCAGCGTATCGAGTTGCTCGAAGGCTTGCAGCGGGCGGCGCGGGCTGCCGATGTTGAGCCGCTCGAAAGTCAGCAGGCCCTTCGCGATCGTCCAGCCTTCGTTCAATTTGCCGACGAGGTTGTCCTTGTGCGTGCACACGTTGTCGAAAAACACCTGGCAGAATTCTTCGTGCCCCGCGATATTGCGGATGGTGCGAAAGGTGATGCCCGGTGTTTTCATGTCCACCAGCAAAAAGCTGATGCCGCGCTGCTGCTTTACCGCCTTATCGGTGCGCACCAGCACGTAAATGTTGGTTGCGTGATGCGCCATTGACGTCCAGATTTTGCTGCCGTTAATGACGTAGTGATCGCCGTCGAGCACGGCCTCGGTGCGCAAACTGGCAAGATCGCTGCCTGCGTTCGGTTCCGAGTAGCCCTGACACCACACGTTGTCGCCTGACAGAATTTTCGGCAGATACTGAGCCCGCTGCGCCTCGTTGCCGAAGCGGATCAGCGTCGGCCCCACCATGGTGACACCCTGATCAGGCATGCGTCCGATGCCAGCGCGCTCGGTTTCTTCCCAGTAAATAATCAGTTTGCCGGGTTCAAGACCCATGCCGCCGTGCTCCACCGGCCAGTTGGGCGCGAGCCAGCCTTTTTTTGACAGCGACAACCACCAGGGTTTGCTCTCTACCCATGACAATCGGCGCGGCAAAAAGCGCAGATTTTCGGGATATTCATTCTCAAAAAATGCGCGCGCTTCCCGGCGGAAGGCTTCATCGTCCATCGCGTTGTAATCCACTTTGGCTGCGGTTGCGGCGGCGTTCATATCACAGTGCTCCTTCGAGAATTTCGGTTTTGGCGTAGCGGCGGCGGTGCGTGTGGCCGTTGCCCAGCCACGCCGCCAGCGTCATCGCACGTTTGACGTACAGCCCCACGTCGCAGTCTTCGGTATAGCCGATGGCGCCGTGCATCTGAATGGACTGGCGCGTAATCAGCAGCGCGGCATCGGCGCAGCGCGCCTTGATGCGGCTGGCGGCAGCGCTGCGGGTTTTGGCATCAGGCTCGCCATCCAGCACCGCAAGACAATCGCCAAGCACCGCCGAGGACAATTCCTGCTGAATGTAAAGATCGACCGCGCGATGCTGCAAGGCCTGAAAACTGCCAATGGCTTTGCCGAACTGCACGCGGGTTTTCAGGTACTCGAGCGTGATTTCCAGCGAACGGCTCATGATGCCGCAAAGCTCCGCGCCGATGATGGCGCTCGCATGGTCGATGGCGCGCGCGAGCGATCCCGCGGCGATGTCGCCGCTGTTGATGATGTGGGTTTTGGGCACGCTGACGTTGGCGAGCGTCAGTGTCGCGGCCTGACGGTTGTCAGCGAGCCGGTCGAACTGTACTGTTGCGCCGGCCGTGTCACGCGGTATCCACAGCAGTTGCATGCCGTGGGCCGATTTTGCAGAGACGATAAAACCCTCTGCGCTGGTTGCGCCCATGATGAAACGCTTGCTGCCGTTCACGCGAAAGCCGTCGCCGGCGGGCGTGGCCTGTACATTGATATTGTTGACATCGAGCGAGCCGGCTTCCTCCTGCCACGCCACGGCCGGCAACATCTCACCCGACACCAGCCCTTCGAGCAGCTTGCTTTTGAGCGTGTCGTTGTTGCTGTCGGCCAGCACGCGCGCGGCCAGTACGGCGGCGGCGGTCAGTGGCTCCGGCACCAGCGCGCGCGCAAGGCCCTGTGCGACGATGGCCATGTCGCCGAGCTTCAAGCCCATTCCGCCGCACGCTTCGGGCGCCAGTACTCCCAGCCAGCCGAGCTCGGCCATTTGCGTCCACACCGCGCGGTCGCACTCGGCATTGGTGTCGCGCAGCTTGCGCACCCGCGCGAGGTCCACGCCACGCGCAAAATTCGTGACGCTGTTTGACAGCATCGAACGGTGTTCATTGAGATCGGCTTGAGCCATGCAAAACTCCAAATAAATCAATTAAAACATGTACTTAAAGAATAATGGCGGCGCAAGGCAAAAGCCGCGTCGCGGGGTGGTTACACTGTAACGAATATAATCGCGCGGCTCAATACCTGAGCACCAGAGTCGCCAAGCCTTCACTCAATCAAGGAACCCATGAACATCTCAATGTACAACGCGTCCATCCCGGTCATGACCAAAATACTGGGCAATCTCGAAACCATCCTCGACAAGGCCATCGCGCACGCAGCCGCGCGCAAGATCGACGACGCGGCGTTCGTTGAAGCGCGCCTGTTCCCGGACATGTTCACCTTCGCGCGCCAGATCCGCGTCGCCACCGACATGGCCAAGGGCGCGGGCGCGCGGCTTGCCGGCGTGGAAATTCCCAAATTCGAGGATAACGAAAAATCGTTGCCCGAACTGAAAGCGCGCGTGGGCAAAGCCGTCGCTTTCCTGAAGACGCTGACTTCCGCACAAATCGACGGTAGCGAAGGCAAGGCCATCACGCTGACCGCGGGCAAGAACACCTTCAACTTCAACGGGCTGGATTATTTGAATGCGTGGGTGCTGCCGAATTTTTATTTTCATGTGACTACGGCGTACAACCTGCTGCGGCACGGCGGGGTGGAGATTGGAAAAATGGATTTTTTGGGGAAAGTGCAGTAGCCACTGGGCGAGCACCCGCAGGTTGCACGCGCGCCGTTCATGACTATGCGCCCGCTGGTCGTGCTGTGGCGTGTGAGCGAACGCTGTAATCTGGCGTGCGCGTTTTGTGCCTATGACCGCACCGTCGCGCGTCCGCGACGGGAGGTCAGCGCGGCGGTCGTGCTGGCGTTCGGCGAAACCCTGGGGCGCTGGCGGCGTGAATCGGGGCTCCCCGTGCTCGTCAGTTGGCTGGGTGGCGAGCCACTGCTTTGAGGACCATTGGCAGAAGTGTCTCGCGCCTACCGCCTGCGGCATGATCTGGGTTTGAGCCTTACCACCAATGGCACGCGCCTGCATCACTCCGATGTGCGTGCATTGCTTGTCGAGCACTATGCGGAAATCACCATCAGTGTCGATGGCGATGGCGCAGCGCACGACAAATTGCGCGGCAAGCCCGGGTTGTACGATGCGCTTGCCCGAGCGGTCAAACGGCTTGCGGCGGACAAACGGGCCGCCGGCAAAGGCCCACGACTGCGTGCAAACGTGGTGCTGATGCGGCACACCATCGCCGGGTTTGCCGGCCTGTGCCGCGATCTCACGGGTTGGGGGATCGAGGAAATCACTTTCAACCAGCTTGGTGGCGCGGACCGGCCCGAGTTTTTCCCGGCGAATCGCCTGTTGCCGGAGCAGGCACGGGCGTTTTCAGCAAAGCTTCCGGCCCTGCGCCGGGAACTGGCCACTCTTGGCGTGTTGCTGCGCGGCGCGGACAGTTACCTTGAGCGCATCATCGCCAGTAGCCGTGGCGAGCTGATTGCCCCCCAAGATTGCGCGCCGGGCCGTGATTTTTTGTTTATCGACGAAGCCGGGCGTATCGCGCCCTGCGCACAGACGCCGCGCGAGTATGGCGTGCCATTGGAAAGCATTGACCGCCCAGCGGCACTTGAGGGCTTGCCGGGCCGGTTCGGCGCAGTGTTGCGCCAGCGCCGGGCGCTGGCGTGCGCGGATTGCCACAGCACACAGCATCACGGAAAATTTGCGGTAGTTTCACCGCGAAAAACCCTGCCTGCCATGCAGCACTCCGGCCCCCCAATTGAGACACTCACCCGGCGGTTGCTCGACACGCCGCCGGACTTTCTGGCCGAGTCGAGTATCGGCGGCCATGGTGTCGTGCATGTGGATGCGCTGGCAGGCGACATCGAGGCCAAGCTGGGGCTGCGTGTTCCTGCCAGCGAATTGATTCGCTTTTCCGCCACGGACACTGGCGGGCGCAATCGTCTGGCGCTGGCAATGCTCGCAGCCTGAGCAAGCGCCGATGGGTGGTTTCACCGCGCGGGCATTACCCCCGTGCAACTGGTTCGTGCGATTGATGCAGTGGCAACCGCGTTGTCACCCCGTGCGCCAGCGGCGAGTTTTTCGGCGGATGCCGACCGCCGCGAAGAACTGGTGCGCACGCTGCTAGCCGCGCTCAATCACCGGCCTGCGAACGAAACCGTCGTACAGGCGCAAGACCGGCTTGCCAACGTGTCCAGCAGCCAGCGGAACATTGCCGTGACGGCAGCCCGGGGAATCGCCGAGCGGGCGCGCAAAATCCGTGAAGCGCTGGCACGCAAGGCCGCCGAAGAATCCGCCGACAAAATGTGGCGCGAATGAACCATTCGGATCCCACTGATGCCGATCGCCACCCGACACTGAGTGCAGCCGGGCAGCGTATGCTTGACCATCCGGTACAACACCCGCACGCACCGATCTTTCGCAACAAAAGTGGCAGCCGTCTGACCGCCGATGATCTTGCGCGGCTGCGTGTTTTTGAGGCCGGCGTGGCACAAGCCGGGTTCGCGCGGCCAGGGAACGGCGATCCGCTGTGGTTGACGGATTTTGTCGCACGCTGTCACGCCGATGTACCGTACTACCGGGCGCGTGGGGCAGCGCCGGCACATTTTGCGGACGTACCGGTCACCAGCCGAGCGGAACTGGCACAGGACATCAAGCCGTTCGTGCTCGACAGTGTTGAGCTGGATCGATTGATCAATTTTCGCACCAGTGGAGTCACCGGCCATCCGCTGTTGATCGCGTCGCATCCACTGGTGGCGGCGTCCTACATCGCCTTCCACCGATTGGCCCTGAGCCGCTACGGCGTTGAAATGAAAGCCGGACAAGGCGACGTGGGCGTGGTGCTGCTGGGCTTTCAGCGCCGGTGTTTCACTTATGTCTCGGTGAATCCGGCGATGAATGAGGTGGGTTACGCGAAAATCAATCTGCACCCTGACGACTGGCGAGACCCGGAAGATCGCGCGCGATATCTGGATGCGCTGCGACCGGAAATCCTGTCGGGCGATCCGGTCTCATTGGCGGCGTTGCTGGCGTTGCCGACGGTCTGGAAACCGCGGGCAGTGGTTTCTACCTCAATGAACCTGCTGCCTGCGCTGCGTATTGAACTGGAGACCCGTTTCGGCTGCCCGGTGCTCGACGTTTATTCGATGACCGAATCCGGGCCGATAGCGGTGTTCGACGCGCACGCCAATGGGCATGTGTTATTGCAGCAAAATCTGCTGGTGGAAATTCTTGATCCCGCAGGAAAACGCATGGGCGAAGGCGAACGTGGCGAAATCACCCTCACCGGCGGGTTCAATTTCTGCTTGCCGCTGTTGCGCTATCGCACCGGCGATTACGCGTGCCTGCAGGCGCGCGAGAACGAAATGGTTTTGACCGGATTTTCAGGCCGCGCACCCGTGCGGTTTCGTGCCGCTGGCGGTGAATGGATCAACAATAACGACGTCACTCATGCCTTGCGGTCGTTGCCGCTGTGGCAATATCGATTGCATCAACGGGCGGATGGGGCGCTGCGATTCGAGTTTGCAGCGCCTGGCGGCCTGGCTGATCAAATTGCGCAGGTTTTGACGGCGTTGTTTGGCGATGGCTGTCTGATCGAAATTCATCACACCGCATTCGAAGATGCGAAGATAACGCCTTACTCGTCTGACGTGCCCGACATGTATTGCCAAGCGGGGTAACGGCACGCAACGTAGCCATCTTGTCTGTAGTCTGTTGCCTTCAGCCTTTCAGCGTTTTCAAAATGTGTTCTGCCGCGCGCATGCCAAACGACACCCCCTTGATCAGTCCGCCGACGTAACCACCGCCGGTCGTGCCGCCTTCCAGCCCTCCGGTGGTGGCGCCCACGGCATAGAGGCCTTCAATCGGCGCCCCGCGCGTACTCATCACGCGCCCATCGCCGTCGGTAAGAATGCCGCCAAAAGTGTAGGTCATGCCCGCGCACAGCGGCACGGCGTAGTACGGCGGTTTGTTCACCGGTGACGGCACGATGGGGTGTGCGCTGCGCGTGGGCGTGAGGCTTGCGGTTTTGCCGCCAGCCAGTGCCTCGTTGTAGCCGTGCACCGTAGCTTCCAGTTGCGCAGCGGCGATGCCGGTTTTTGCAGCCAGTTCGGCCAACGTATCCGCGCGAATGATGGTGCCGCCCGCATTCGCCAGTTGCGGATTGGCGGGGATGCGCGCGGTGCGGCCCGGGCCTTCCCAGATCGCATGGTCAAGGATTGCCCAGGCGGACAGCGGATCAGCCAGCCGCGCAATCGTGTTGGCGACATACACGCCGCCGAGGCCTTCATCGACAAAGCGCTCACCCGCATCGTTGACTACAATGCCGACCGTGCCGAGTTCGTCGAGTTGCGGATACGGCCATACGCGGTCGTTGGTGAACGAATCACGCGACAGCATGTGCCCATAAAAATATTTGAGTTCTGAAAACTGTGCGCCCATTGCGCGTGCCATGCGCATGCCGTCGCCGATGCCGGTGCCCGCGCCACGGGTTTTGACCTTGGCAAAATCAATGCCCATGTGCTCACGCACCAGCGCAGCGTTGCCCTGGTAGCCGCCGTCGGCGAGCACCACAGCTTTGGCGTAAAACTGTTGTTTAGTCCCACCCCCATCGTTTGTGCCCGCTTCGACACCGATGCTCTGACCTTCTTTTTCCATCAGCGTAACCGCGGGCAGGCGGAACATTTTTCCGCCGCGCTTTTCGAGATTGGTCACCAGTTGCCGCAGCGTGACATCCGGCCCGCGGCCTTTCCAGTCGAGGCCCGCGACAATCGGCCGCGGTGGCGCCAGCACATGCTGTTGCCACACAATGTTGCCGACGCGGATGTATTTCGCGCCTTCGCTTTGCAGCCAGTCGATGGCGCGGCCCGCCGTGGCGGCGAGCGCGCGCGCAAGTTCGGGGTCGGCCTTGTTGTTGGTGGCGTTGTTGATCACCTCGATCAACTTTTCGGCGGGATCCTTGGCGTTGTGCATGGCGATGTGCAGCACACCGCCGGAGTAGCGTGAGTTGCACAGATACTGCGGGCCATCGCCGCGTTCGAGCACGGCGACTTTCAAGCCCTGCTGCGCGGCGCGGTTGGCAGCGGACAGTCCGGCGATACCGCCGCCGACTACGACTACGTCGAATTCGTGTTGGGTCATGGGCTGATGTTCAAAATTTCCAGTAGCACCCGGGGTGGGACATGTTCATGGCGGACAGAATGATAGTGGACAATGAATCGCAATGCACGGCGTACTGCTAGACTTGCCGCAAACTCGCCATGAAGGAGTTCCATAATGTCGCAAAAGCCATTTACCGGCCGCATCGGCTTGCTGGCCCCCTCATCCAACACCACGGTCGAGCCGGAGTTTTACCGCGCGTTGCCTGAAGGCGTGTCACTGCACACTGCGCGCCTGCCCATCACACAAGTAACACCGGATTCCATCGGCAAAATGGCCGATTCGCTGGACGTGGAGTCGAAGCTGCTTGCCACCGCCGATGTGGATGTGATTATTCTGGGTGCTACTGCACCGAGTTTTTTGAAAGGCGCGGGCTACGATCGCGAAGTCAGCGACCGCATCACGCGCGTCACCGGCAAGCCCGCGACCACCACCTCCACCGCGTTGCTTGAAGCCTTCAAGGCACTCGGCATTTCACGCATTGCGCTCGGCTCGGCCTACAGCCCAGAAGTCAATGGCATCTGCGCAAAATTCATCGAGGCCAATGGCACCCAGGTGGTTACCATGGACGGCCTAAATGTGATCGACAATCTGCAAATCGGCCGGCTCGATGTACAGACCGCGTACGATCTCGGCAAGAAAATAGATCGCCCCGAAGCGCAAGCCATTGTACTGGCCTGCACCAACTGGAAGAGCATGGCCATCATTGAGCGTCTCGAACAGGATCTCGGCAAGCCCGTGCTCTCGACCTCGCAGGTGAGCATCTGGGGTGCGCTGAAAAAAATCGGCTTCACCGGTAGCATCGCAGGCTTTGGCAGGCTGCTGCGCATGTTCCCGCAAGTGGCGCAAAAGGCCGCTTAAAAAATTAATTAAATCAAATGCTTATGATTTGACTTGAGTTGTGTCCCTGGCGTCACGAAACATCTCAACCAGGAAAGCGAAGCTCGTCGTTTGGCTGCTTCTGGTTGCCGCCGCGCCCGCGCTCGCTTCCAGCGACACGACCGCTGCCGCGGGGCTGGCGGCTTTTGTTTCGTTCGGTGTGGGTGTCGCAGGTGGCGCGGTGGCGGGCAGGTTTGGCTGGCACAGCAAGCGCGTGTTTGTTGCGGAAATGGTTGCTGTGCTGGTGTTGTGCGCGCTGTTTCTTTTGGTGGTGCGACCGCAGGATTTTCGCGACGGCTATGTCGAGTGGTTTTTTATCATGGTGCTGATATCGATACTGCCGCTGGCCCTGTGCCACTACCCGGCGTACGCCATTGCGCGCAGTCTGTCGCCGTATAAGAACCGTGATATCAAAGGTTCCAAGGGTTCCAGTGGTTCCACTGGTTAGGCTCCGCGCTGAACGGGGGCCGTGGAAACTGGCGCGCACGGCTTTTAAGGCGGGTGCGGTGGTTTTCCCATTCGCGTTGATGATCACACCGGCGTTTGCGCAAAGTGCTGCCACTTATCCCGCGCGCCCGCTGCGCATGATCATTCCGGCCGGCCCTGGCGGCGGCGTGGATACCGTCGCACGGCTGGTTGGTGCACAACTTGCCACCGCGCTCGGCCAGCCGGTCACCATGGACAACCGTCCCGGTGCAGGCACCATTCTCGCTTCAGAACTTACCGCCAAGTCGCCGCCCGACGGCCACACGTTGTTGATGGTCACCAGCAGTCACGCCATCAACGCCGGTATCCACAGGAATCTGCGCTACGACCCGGTGGAAGATTTTTCAGCCATCGGTTTTGCAGCGACATTGCCGTTTGTTCTGGTGATTCACCCCAGCGTACCGGCGAAATCCGTACGCGACCTCATCGCGCTGGCACGGCAGCATCCGGAAAAGCTCTATTTTTCATCGGCGGGCGCGGGGTCGGGCACACACCTGGCGTTTGAACTCTTCGCTGCGCTGGCGAAAATCAACGTGGTACATGTGCCCTACAAAGGCGGCTCAACGGCGCTGGTGGATCTGGCGGGCGGTCATGTGCAACTGATGTTCAGCAACATCATCAACTGCATGCCCTATGTGCGCAACAAGCGGCTGATCGCATTGGGTATTTCCACCCCGAAAACATCGCCGCTGTTTCCGGGCCTGCCCGCCGTGGCCGAGTCCGGCCTGCCCGGCTACGAAGCCGACACCTGGTATGGCGTGCTTGCACCCGCGCGTGTGCCCGCCGACACCGTGATACGGCTAAACCGCGAGATCAATGCCATACTGCGCGCGCCCGAGGTACGCGAGAAACTTTCCACGCAAGGTGCTCAGGTTGCCGATGGTGCCGTCAGCACGCCGGAAGAATTCGCCGCCCTCCTGCGCCGTGAAATTCACAAGTGGGGCAAGGTTACCAGCCGTTTGAAGCTGCAGCTTCAATAAACTGAAAAACCATAACTATCTGTTTTTAAAGGATAATTTAATGAGCCGTTTATTTGAAAAACTGGCCGCCGGCCAGATGGGATTGGGCGTTTGGATTAAGGGCGGCCCCAGCTGGGTGCCAACCATCGCGCGCGCCGGATTTGATTTCATACGCCCCGACATGATGTTCTCCGCCATTGACTGGCGCGAGCTCGATCATATCAACCGTACTGCGCAGGCCGTTGGCATTACAACGTGGGTGCGTGTGCCGGCGAACCCCTGGCTCGCGGGCAACGATTCGCTGCAGGTCACCGTCGATGTGCAGCGCGCGTTCAGCCTCGGCATCCCGTTCGTCGGCGCGTCGATTGCTTCCGCCGCACAGGCGCGCGCTTGCCTGGAAGTGTCGCAGGACTGGCACCGCTCCGGGGCGGGCGAGTACCCGAACTCCAACGAAACCTTCGCCGCCATGCACAAGAAGGAAGCCGACGCAGCGGTGTTCGTGCCGCACATCGAAGCCGGAAATTCGGTGAAGGAAGTCGATGAAATCATCGCGCTCGACGGCCTGCGCGTGATCATGCTGGCCATGACGGATTTGTCCAAGGCCATCAACCTGCCGTTCGAATACGATCACCCTGAACTATGGCGCGCAGTCGATCGCATCGTTTCCAAATGCCAGGCGCGCAACATTGTGGTTGCCGCCAACATGGGTTATGCCTTCACCACGCCCGAGCAAATGCGCGACCGCGTCAAGCGCATGCACGAACACGGCATCCGCATCTGCCTGATGCAGGGTGCGGACGTGATGCTGGAAAATCTGGCGAAGGCGGTGGTGGCGGATGTGCGGGGTGCACTGGCGTAATGGCCGGTAACACGCCGCGGGCAGCGGCTACAAATTACTTTCGCTACTTTCGCGCCTTGAACCAACGCAGCGCGGCCCCAGCGACGACTATTGCAGCCGCTGTCAGCAACGCATATTCCCACTCATGCAGATGCAACCCCGGCGCGTTGTGGCCCGTGTGCGCGAGCGCTTCGCTGCTGGCCAGTAGTGCTGCGATCATCAGCTTGTTTATTTTGAACATGGCAGACCCTCGGTTTCGATAAAGCGGATAACGGTATCCAGATTCTTGCCGGTCTTCAGGTTGGTAAAGACGAACGGTTTTTCTGCGACAGCAGTGATTGCCGTCGCTTTGGCCCACGCTTTGCGCCGCACCACCCATCA
>SYEN01000282.1 GCA_005800795.1 Burkholderiales bacterium
ATCAGGTGGCGCAGTTGGCGTGGTTTATTCGCGATGTGTTGCCAGCGTTGAAGCAAACTTGAGAACAAACCTCAGTGAGCTTCCGGTATTTCCGTGGCCGCAAAAATCCACTTCGTCGTTCCCGCGGAGGCGGGAACCCATACGCCCGCATCACGCGGCACTACGTTATGGGTTCCCGCCTGCGCGGGAACGACGAAGTGGATTTTTGCGGCCAAGGAAATACCGGAAGCTCACTCAGGTTTGTTCTCAAGTTTGCTTCAACGCCGACAACACATCCCGAATAAACCACGCCAACTGCGCCACCTGATCTTCGCCCACCAGCCTGATGCACAAATCCGTCACGCCCGCCGTCTCGTAACGTTTCATCACATCGATCACCGCCGCCGCTGGCCCCAAGCCCATCATGCCACGGAAATTTACGCCGCCGCCGTAGTATTTGTTCAGGAAGTCGGTGGTCAGCGCTTCGGCTTTGGCGGCATCGGCCTCCAGCCGCACCGTGGTGTACACACAGGTGGAAAACCCCGCGCTGCCGCGGCCGTGTTTCTCCATCGCCGCCATGCACAAATCACGCAGCTTGCGGATGTCGTCTTCGGTGACGTACGTCGTCACCATGCCATCGCCGAATTTACCCACACGCTCGATTTGCGCGGGAATGATTTCGCCGCGGTTTCCTGCAGTGACCAGCAGCGGCGGGCCGGCGTCCGTCCACGGCAGCGGGCCGATGGTGTGTTCAGTGAGCTTGAAGCCGCGGCCTTCGTACGATACCGGTTTGCCGCTCCACAGCATGCACCACACTTTCATGTGTTCTTCGAGATCGCGCACGCGGCGTTTGTGATTTTGCCCGCACGCCTCCCACTCGCGCTCGATGGCGGGCAAGCCCCAGCCAACGCCGAGACCCAGCACCAGCCGCCCCTGTGAAACCTGATCGATATTGGCGAGCTGATGCGCGAGCACCACCGGCTGGCGCAACGCAGGCAGCAAAATCGCCGTGCCCAGCCGTGCGCGCTTCGTCATTGCCGCCACGTAAGCGAGTGTCGTCAACGGTTCCAGACGCGGCTTGGCCACCACGCTGTCGCCCACCCACACGTCCATGTCGGCATCGTCACACATCCGCGCGATGGTCCAGCAATCTTCCACCGGCGGGCGCCGCGCCGATTGAATTATCACGCCGCGGTGGGGCAGCAATATGCCGAGTCGCATGTGAAGTAATCCCGGTGATTACGCCTCGCGCAAATCCGCGAACACCGGCGCGTGATCCGACGGCCGTTCGAGTTTGCGCGGCTCGACATCCACCGCGCACGCAGCACAGCCGGACTTCAGAGCATCGGAAAGCAGAATGTGATCAATGCGCACGCCGAGCTTGCGGCGAAACGCGTTCATGCGGTAATCCCACCACGTAAAAGACCGCTCGGGCTGATCGAACATCCGGAAACTGTCGGTGAGGCCCAGCGCGAGCAGGCCGTTGAACGCCGCGTGTTCGAGATCGCTGAACAGCACCTTGCCCGCCCATTCTTTCGGGTCATACACGTCGCGGTCTTCGGGTGCGATGTTGTAATCGCCGAGCAGCGCGAGCTTGGGGTACTTTTGCATCTCGGCGCGTAGCCATTCAGTCAACGCCGCCAGCCAGCGCAGCTTGTATTGATACTTGTCGGATTCGACCGACTCGCCATTGGGGATGTAGACGCACACCACGCGCGTGTCGCCGTAAGTGGCGGCCAGCACGCGCTTTTGTTCGTCGGCAAAATTCGGTATGCCCGCCGTGACATCGACAGGTGCAGCACGCGACAGCAGTGCCACGCCGTTGTAAGTTTTTTGCCCGCTGTAGACCACCTGATAACCGGTTTCCTTGATCGCCTCCAGTGGGAACTTCGCGTCCTCGGTTTTGGTTTCCTGCAAGCACAGCACATCCGGTTGGTGCGACGCGAGCCACGCCGTGACGTGCGGCAAGCGCACTTTCAGCGAATTCACATTCCACGTAGCTATGCGCATAAGTATTTAATTTTATTGATTATTTTTACGTTAGCGTATGTCGATGGCCGGTTTTGCGGCCACCTCAGCTGGCGGCTTGGCGCCATCGGCCGGCGGTTTCGCCGCCACTGGGGGCGAAGCGGACGTTGCCGCAGGCTTGGGCCGCACGCCCGTAGCGGTGCGTAGATAACCGGCGGAATCCAGCGTGCTATCCCACTCCGCTTCCAGATAGCCCCTCAGCGTAATCGAACCCACTTGCAGCACCGGGATTTCCGCCGAGGGCGATACTCGCTTGAATCCTTCGAGATCGGCCTTGGGATTCTTGTCGGTATAAGGCACGCCCCGGCGCGCCAAATGCGCGCGCGCAGCTTCGCAGGTCTTGCCGCAATCCGAGCTATCCCAAAACGTGACGGGATGATTTTTCGCCGCCAATTGCACGGAAAACGGTACGTCACCCGTACCGATGACGTTCGCGCCCAGCTTGCGTTGCTCGATATTCTTGGACGGCACGCTGGCGGGCGGCGGCGTGTCGCGCCACTCGACGTTGCCTTTGGCGTCTACCCAGCGGTACAACTGCGCGGCGTGCACGGACTGCGAGGATAGCGCCGACGCCGCAACCAGCAACAAACACAACATTTGCGCGAAATTTTTCATGCGATTTCTCCTTGCCGGGGACGATCCGGCAACGGCTACAGCTTACCGCAAAAGCGCGGCTTGAGCGGTGCCTGACCAGAGCCTGCTGCGCTTAAGCAGCCTCAACCATGCCGTTATGCCGCAACAAAGCATCCATCGACGGCTCACGCCCGCGAAACGCCTTGAATGACTCCAGCGCCGGGCGGCTGCCGCCCACGGCGAGGATTTCGTTGCGAAAGCGCGCACCCGCCGCCGGATCCAGCACGCCCTTTTCCTCGAACAGGCTGA
>SYEN01000283.1 GCA_005800795.1 Burkholderiales bacterium
GACATCCGCGAGCTTTTGCTTGTACGTCGTGGCCACTGAAACGGAATCGAAAATCACGTCCACCGCCACGCCCGCGAGTGCTGCGCGTTCATTCATCGGCACGCCGAGCTTTTCAAACGTCTTGAGCAATTCCGGATCGACTTCGTCCATGCTCGCGAGTTTTTTCTTCGATTTGGGCGCCGAGTAATAACTGATGTTCTGGAAATCCACCGCGGGGTAGTTCACGTTCGGCCACGTCGGCAGCGTCATCGTGAGCCAATGGCGATACGCCTTAAGCCGGAACTCCAGCAGCCAGTCCGGCTCGTTTTTCTTGGCCGAAATAAAGCGGATGGTGTCTTCGTTCAACCCCTTGGCGGCCGTGTCGGATTCGATATCCGTGACGAAGCCGTGCTTATAGGGCTGATTGACCAGTTGCTCGAGGGCAGCAGTACTCATGGATAACCTAAGTATTTGTTTTTATTATTATTTTTCTTTGACCGAAAAACTCTCGCCGCAGCCGCAGGTGGCATCCACGTTGGGGTTTTCAAACTTGAAAATCTGCTTCAAGCCGTCTTTGACGAAATCCAGTTTCGAGCCGTCGATGAATTCCAGACTCTTTTCATCCACCACCAGTTTGGCGTCGAAGGCATCAAACACCTTGTCGCCGGCGGTCACCTCGTCGGCGTAATCGTAGGTATACGCCCAGCCAGAGCAGCCGTTCTTTTTGATGCCCACGCGCAGACCGAGGCCTTTACCGCGTTTGGTGAGCTGCGTCCTGATTTGCTTGGCGGCGTTTTCAGTTAATTGTATTGTCATGTTTTCACCTCATACCGTCATCGCGGTCAGATTTTTCAATCGCACTACAACCTGCCGTAACGCCATCAGAAAAGCGTCCACTTCCGCGGCTGTGTTTGCCGTCCCCAGCGAAAAGCGCACCGCGCCCCGCGCGATCTCCGGCGTTACACTCATCGCCAGCAACGTCGCTGACGGTTCTGGATTGGTGCTCGAACACGCCGCCCCTGCCGCCACACCGAAGCCCAGCTTGTCGAGTTCGATAATCAGTGTTTCGCCGTCAATACCCTCAAACGCAAAGTAACTGGTATTAGGCACACGCGCCGCGCGGTCACCAAAAATCACCGCGCCCTGCTGAACCAGACCCTGTTCCACGCTCGCGCGCAGTTTTCCCACCCGTGCGGAAAATGCCTCCAGCCGGCTCGCCGCCAACTCGGCGGCGGCTCCAAAACCGACAATCGCCGGCACGTTTTCCGTGCCCGAACGCAGACCATGTTCATGTCCACCACCAGCGAGCAGCGGCGCAAGCTCGATACGCTTGTCGACAATCAACGCGCCCGCCCCTTTCGGTCCGTAAATCTTGTGCGCGGACAGCGTCATGGCGTGCACATTGAGCGCCTCGAAATCCACCACAATCTTGCCCAACGCCTGCACGGCATCAGTGTGCATCCACGCTTTGGCAGTTCGTGCGCGTGCGGCGATTTCCGCCACAGGCTGAATCACGCCGGTTTCGTTATTCGCCGTCATCACCGAAACAATGCCGGTCCTGGCTTGCAGCGCAGCGCCCACATCGATTAAATCGACCTGGCCATCACGTGTAACTGCCAGCTTGCGTACGGCCCAACCCTTGCGGGCCAGCGCTTCGGCGGGGCGTGCCACACAAGGGTGCTCAATCGCACTCACGGCGATTTGCGACGGTTTCAGAATTTCCGCCGCGCCCTTGATGAACAAATTGTTGGCCTCAGTGCCGCCGGACGTGAACACCACCTGCGGCGGACGCACATTCACCAGCGCGGCAACCTGCTCGCGCGCCTGATCGATGGCACGGCGCGCGGTGATGCCCATGTCGTGCCGGCTCGACGCATTGCCGTACTGCTCACGCAAAAACGGCAGCATGGCCTCCAGCACGCGCTCATCGAGCGGTGTGGTGGCGTTGTGATCGAAGTAGGTGAAGCCCATGGCCAATGTTGTGAGCTACGCCACCACGCCGGAACGCCTGCCCGCGCTCGCCCGCATATCCAGTATGGGCGAGATGCCGGCTTCCTTGGCGCGTTGGTCATCCACCAGTTGCTGCAAGGTGACCGAACCCAGGTATTCGAAAATGCGTGCGTTAAGCGACGCCCACAAATCGTGCGTAATGCATTTGGCGTCGTCGTGGCAATTTTCCTTGCCGCCGCATTGCGTGGCATCAATCGGTTCATCGACCGCGAGAATGATTTCGGCGACGGAAAGGGTGCGCATGTCCTTGCCCAGCAGGTAACCACCGCCCGGCCCGCGCACGCTTTCGACGATTTCGCGGCGGCGCAGTTTGCCGAACAGTTGCTCCAGGTACGACAGCGAAATCCGTTGCCGCGTGCTGATTTCAGCCAGCGTCACCGGCCCCTTGCCGTGGCGCAGCCCCAGATCGACCATTGCCGTTACCGCAAACCTGCCCTTGGTTGTGAGCCGCATGGCACCGCCTAAAAAACGTTTAAAAACAGATAGTTATAAAAATACCACCCAAAACCCAATGCCGACTAAAGTAGTTAACCTTACGTATTCCGACCAATTTAATCAAGTATCGTTCCTTGCACCGTTGCCGCGCCACCTGCATGGACACATTCACGCGCGCTTTTTCTCTTGCGCCAGCAGCATCTGGCTCATTTGCTCCATCGCGGCCTGCAAATCTTCGATGCGCTTGTCGGTATCTCCGCTGTGGCTTATTAATTCGTTGATGGCGCCAGTGAGCGGATCGTTTTCATCACGGCCAACGGCGTAAGCGGCAAAGCGGCCATTCGTTGCATCCGACGAAGCCTCTGATTCCACCACGCGCGCCGGGATGCCCACCGCGGTTGCGCCCGGCGGCACGTCTTTAACCACCACCGCGTTGGAACCGATCTTCGCTTGCGCACCCACGGTAATCGGTCCTAAAACCTTGGCGCCCGCGCCGATGACCACGCCTTTACCCAGCGTCGGGTGACGTTTCCCCTTGTTCCACGATGTGCCACCCAGCGTGACGCCGTGATAGAGGGTGCAGTCATCGCCAATTTCAGCTGTTTCACCGATCACCACTCCCATGCCGTGATCGATAAAGAAACGCCGGCCTATGGTTGCGCCAGGGTGAATTTCAATACCCGTCGCCCAGCGCCCAACATGCGAAACAAAACGCGCCAGCCATTTGGCGCCCACGCCCCACAAAGCATGCGCCAGCCGGTGCGTCATCATGGCGTGAAAGCCCGGATAACAGGTGATCACTTCCCAGGTATTGCGCGCGGCAGGGTCGCGCTCGAATACCACGGCGATCTCTTCTTGAATGCGGGAGAACAGGGAAGTCACGGTGGTTCAATGAAAGGTCAATGGCAACAAGGGTGACGCTAGTGACAATCGCACTGATGGCGCCAGCGGTTAACGGATGAATAGTATACTAAATTTATGGGGTATTGCCGAACCCCACAAATAGTTCAATAAAATCAGATATTTACACAATACTCAGCATTAATTCCGGTTTTTGGGCTCGCGCAGCGTGCGCACAATGCCGCGCAGGATGCGCACCTCTTCAGCATCCAGTTGTGTACGCGAAAACAGCCGCCGCAGGCGCTGCATCAAACGCTGCGGCACCTTGGTACTCAAAAAGCCGGTGGCGATGAGTTCCTGCTCGAGATGCTCATAGAAGCCTTCCAGCGCCTCATGTGACGCCAATTCGCGCGCCTTGTTGGGCACCGTGGCATCTGTGGCATGCATGCGGCATTCGTACGCGTACACCTGCACAGCTGCCGCGAGATTGAGCGAATTGTGGCTGGCGTCCGCCGGGATCATGGTCACCATCTGGCAACGTTTGACCTGCTCGGTGGAAAGGCCGCTCACTTCGTTGCCGAACACCAGCGCCACCGGCTGGGTGCGTGCCGCGGCCACCAGTTGCGCCGCCGCTTCGCGCGCGGATACGGCAGGTACCGCGATATCGCGGCTGCGCGCGGTGCAGGCAGCCGCCAGCACCACGCCCGACAACGCCGTATCAAGATCGGCGCACACCCTGGCGTTACGCAGTACATCCACCGCGTTGGTCGCCATCCAGTCTGCCTGCTTGTCCGGGAACAAATGCGGCTTGACCAGATACAACTCGCTCAAGCCCATGGTTTTCATGGCACGCGCCGCCGAACCGATATTGCCCGGATGCTGCGTTTCACAAAGGATAACGCGGATGTTTTTCAGTGGGTCAAGCGGCATAAGCCAGTAAAAATCAAGTCATATCACGTACAATCCGCAGCACAGCAAAACGCCACACGCTTCACGTTTCGCCATTCACATTTCACGGCAAAAAACATGCACCCCATGCTCAACATCGCCATCAAGGCCGCGCGCCGCGCTGGTGGCGTCATCAACCGCGCTGCGCGCAACCTGGATGCGCTCGCCGTGCGCGAAAAAGCCGCGAATGATTACGTGTCCGAAGTGGACAAAGAGGCCGAGCAGACCATTATCCGCACGCTGCTCGAAGCCTATCCGAAGCACTCGATTTTAGCAGAGGAGTCCGGTACGCTGAATGCGGGCGGCGGAAACAAAACATCCGACTACCAGTGGATCATCGATCCGCTCGATGGCACCACTAACTTTGTGCACGGCTTTCCGCAATACGCCGTATCCGTCGCACTCGCCCACAAAGGCGTAATCACGCAGGCTGTGGTCTACGATCCCTGCAACAACGATTTGTTCACCGCCACCAGGGGCGCCGGTGCATTTTTGAACGATGCGCGGCTGCGCGTGGGCAAGCGCCAGCAATTGAAAGGTACCCTGATCGCCACCAGCTTTCCGTTTAAGGAACACCACCACATCGATGCCTACCTCGGCATGCAGCGCAGCGTGATGGAAACCGCCAGCGGCGTGCGCCGTGCGGGCTCTGCGGTACTCGATCTCGCGTACGTTGCCGCCAGCCGCCTTGATGGCGTGTGGGCGATGGGGCTTGCGCCGTGGGACATCGCTGCGGGGTCGTTGCTCATCACCGAAGCGGGTGGCGCGATCACCGATCTGCAAGGGAAGGATCAATTCATGACGTCTGGCAACATCGCCGCCGGCAATCTGAAAGTGCTGAACGAATTGCTGCAGCTGCTGGCGCCCCATCTGACACCGGCGTTGAAAGCTGTTTAAGCTGAACCGCGCCGCAGCACCGGGCTAGCGAAACCCGTCGCGAAATCGCACCACTGCGTCTTCGATCCTTTCAACAGCGATCACTGTCAGCCCGGCAATCGGCTGCTTGGGCTGATTCGCCGCCGGAATCAGCGCATGTGTGAAGCCGAGTTTGGCCGCTTCGCGCAGCCGTTCCTGCCCGCGCTGCACGGGGCGCACCTCGCCCGCGAGGCCCACTTCGCCGAACACCACCAGCTTCGCCGGCAGCGGTTTATTTTTCAGGGACGACACCACGGCCATCATCACCGCGAGATCTGCCGCCGGCTCCGTTATGCGCACGCCGCCCACCGCGTTGATAAACACGTCCTGATCGAAACACACAATACCCGAATGCCGGTGCAATACGGCGAGCAGCAGCGCGAGGCGATTCTGTTCCAGCCCCACCGACAACCGCCGCGGATTGGGTGCGTGCGCCTCGTCCACCAGCGCCTGAATTTCAACGAGAATCGGTCGTGTGCCTTCCTGCGTCACCATCACGCACGAACCGGCGACCTCGCCGCTGTGCTGCGACAAAAACAGCGCGGAGGGATTTGACACGCCCTTCAGGCCTTTTTCGCTCATGGCGAACACGCCAAGCTCGTTTACCGCACCGTAGCGGTTCTTAAACGCGCGTATCAGCCTGAAACTCGAATGCGTATCGCCCTCGAAATAC
>SYEN01000284.1 GCA_005800795.1 Burkholderiales bacterium
ACTTCGACGGCAAGTGCGTAAGCCACACGGTACTGTTCGCCAATGGCACACGCAAGAGCGTTGGCGTGATTTTTCCGGGCAAACTCACCTTCAACACCGCCGCTCCCGAGGTCATGGAAATCAATGCTGGCGTCTGCAAGGTCAAACTGCCGGGTACAGCGGATTGGCGCACAGTGCGCGCGGGCGAACAGTTCGAGGTGCCCGGCAATGCCGCGTTCGATATCGAAACGCTGGAAATGCTGGATTACGTTTGTCATTTTAAATAGCCCACGATGACCACCATCGCCGTTGTGCGCAAGAATGGTCACGTTGCGATAGCCGCCGACACCATGACCAAATGGGGTTCCGGCAAGGAGACCGCGCACTACGTTGTCAACAACCACAAGACGTTCAAGGTGCGCGACACCGTGATCGCGATCACCGGCAATACCACTTTCAAGGCAATTCTCGCGGATTACTTCGCGCGGCCCAAGGTCGAGGCGCGCTTTGACAACGTGCATAATATTTTCAGGACGTGGCAGACCATGCACGCCGTGCTGAAGGAAGAGTACTTTCTCAATGCCGGCGCAGGTGGCGACGATCCGGTGGAATCCACGCGCGTCGATGTGCTGCTTGCCAACAAACACGGTATTTTCGGCGTGGCGGCGCATCGTACGGTGCAGGAGTTTTCAAAGTTTTATGCCTTCGGCAGCGGCGCGGATTACGCCATGGGCTCCATGTATGCCACCTACAAGGACAGAAACCGCGATGCCGAGGCAATCGCCCGGCTGGCGGTCGAGGCAGCAGCCGAATTTAACGATGGCACTGGGTTGCCGTTAACCGCGTACAACATCAAGCTCGCCAAGCCTTGAAGTGAAACATCATAAGTTATTGATTTAAAACAATATTTACATCGACTCCCTCAAGTTCCCGCTGCCGCATCCGATAAAGACCCGGAGACACCATCTTCCGAACGCTATCCAGCGATCGGTGTCTTTGCAAGGACGCAGCGATGTACGATTCTGGTATCGACTTTCAACACGCTGGGACACCGGCAGCGCTTGCGCCTGCTTCCGTGGTCCCGGAAGATCGTGCTGCACAGACGGCCAACGACGGGGGTATCTGGCCGTTTCCCTTGCATTGCGTAGCCGGAGATGGCGCCGAACGCATCCTTGCCGAATTTTGCGAACTCGATCTGCGTAACGAACGAAAAATCGCCGGCACGCTGGTCAACTTCACTCCCGCAGAACGCAAGCTGACGTTGCTTGCCGCCCACTCGGTAAGCCTTGAAAAGGTCGAATTTGACGACATTCTGTCCCTGCGGTTGACACGCCCGGTCGCCATCCAGCGCCCGCACCTGCGCCTGAGTCCCGAAGGCGAGATGCCATCGCCTCAACCTTATCGTGTCACGTTGATTGATGGCGTTTCCGTTTCGGGCGAAACCATGGGGTCCGTAGAGGATGAGGCGGGACTGTATCTCTATCTGCCCATAGAGGCCGATGCCGCCGAACGGCGTTTTTATCCCCGCAGTGCAATGCGCAGCCATCAGGTAGGCGGATTGCTTGGGGAAATTTTGCTGGAAACCCAAGCTGTATCCCGCGACGACATTGAATCCGCGCTGCGGGAACAGCATGTCAGCCGCGGTCAGAAGCTCGGTGAGCTGCTGGAAAAAACTCGCGCCATCAGCCGTGAAGATTTGGCTGCTGCGCTCAAACGGCAGGAAAACATGCCGGTCATGCGCCTGGGCGAGGCGCTGCTGCAAATGAACTACATCACCGAAGCACAACTCGAAGCAGCGTTGAGCCAGCAAAAATCTGACCGCAAGACGCCGCTGGGGCAGATACTGGTGAATTCCGGTGTCATTGATGAACAGCGTCTGAAGCAGGCGCTGGCAGAAAAGCTCGGCATTCCCTTTGTCGATCTGAGTCAGTTTGTGCCGGAACTCGATGCCACTTCGCGCATCAATGAAGACGTGGCGCACAAATGCCATGCTGTTCCGCTTTACATCGAAAACGGCGTCATGGTCATAGCCATGAATGACCCGCTGAATGCCGCACATGCCGAGTCATTGCGTTTTCACGCGCAAATGCGCGTGGCACCGGTGATGGCGGCGCAGGGTGCCATCGCAAAGGCTATTCAGAAATGCTATGGGGCATCGATTTCCGCGTGGGACATGCCGGCGGAAAAGGAAACCCCTTCGCAGGCGATCAGTTTCTCCAGTAATGCCGAGGAAAAAACCAAGACTGAGGAACTGCTTACGCAATTGAATCTGACCAGCACCGATTCGAGCGAAGCCGATGAACCGCAAGTCGCCGAATCCGACAACAGTCTGGTCAAGCTGGTGAACAAGGTGCTGATCGACGCCCATCTGCAGAAGGCGACAGACATTCACATCGAAAACTACCCTGGCAAGCAGGACAGTTGCGTACGCTTCCGGCGGGACGGTGCGCTGTATGACTACCTGACCATACCGTACCGTTTTCGTAACGCGATCATCTCGCGGCTGAAGATCATGTCGAGTCTGGACATTTCCGAGAAGCGCCGCCCGCAGGACGGCAAACTGGAGTTCACACTGCCCGGCGCGCCCAAGCTAGAGTTTCGTATCGCTACAATCCCCACCGCCAACGGCCTGGAGGATATCGTGATGCGGCTGCTGGCGGGCGCCACGCTACGCTCGCTGTTGCACATTGGCATGGGCGAAAGGCTCACCGGCGAACTGACGCGCATGGTGGCCAAGCCCTACGGCATGATTCTGGTGTGCGGTCCTACAGGCTCGGGCAAGACCACTACGCTGCATTCTCTGCTGGGGCAGATCAATACACGCGAACGCAAAATTTGGACAGCTGAAGACCCGGTTGAAATCACGCATCCGGGTTTACGTCAGGTGCAGGTCAACACCAAGATCGGCTGGACTTTCGCCGCAACCCTGCGTGCCTTCCTGCGTGGTGACCCGGACGTGATCATGGTGGGCGAAATGCGCGATCTCGAAACCGCACGCATCGCGATGGAGGCATCCCTGACCGGCCATCTGG
>SYEN01000285.1 GCA_005800795.1 Burkholderiales bacterium
ACGCTTTGTGAAAGACCCACACGCAGTGGTGAAGGCCGGGCAGATCGTCAAGGTCAAGGTGCTGGAAGTGGATGTAAAGCGCCAACGTATTGCATTAACGATGCGGCTCGCCGATACCGCTGAATCTCGGTCGCAGCCACGCGGCAATCCCAATCCCTCGCCTCAAAATCGCCGCGAAAACCGTGGTGACCATCGAACCAACATCCGGCCCAGTGCGGAACAACCCAACGCCATGGCCTTGGCGTTCGCCAAACTTAAACAAGAATAATTCAATAAAAACAATAACTTATTACTTAACAACATTCACAACAGCTTCAAACGCCGCTATCGTAGCCACCATCTCCTCACCCGAAATCGGATAAGTGGCACGCCCCGCCACCGCATCGGCAAAGGCCTCGAACTCAGCGGCCAGCGAATCCACCGGCTCATAGGTCAAGCGCTCCGGTGCTTTGCCGTTCAGGCGCACCACCAATTCGTTTTCGCCGATGGCCTCGGCGGAACCTTGGTCGCCGAACACATGAATGCGCCAGAAAAACGCGGTGGAACGTATCGCCCCTAGCGTGCCGCTTACGCCTCGCTCAAACTCAAATAGCGCGGTGATGGTGTCGCGTGGATTGGGCTGGGGTTGCAGCGACAGCACTTGCGCGTGAATCTTCCGCGCAGGGCCTGCGTAGCTTGTAAGCGCGTCGAGCACGTGGATACCCGAACCGGTGAGGCCAGCTGCAGGCGCCTCGGTGGGGTCGGTGCGCCACGAGGAAAAATGCTTGCCGGTGTTCTCGTTGCTGTAGTGGCCCTCGATGTGCATCAGTCGGCCCAGCACGCCGCTATCGACGACCTTGCGCAATTCGCGCATGCAGGGCCAGAAACGTTTGTTGGTGCCTATGCCGAGCAGCACGCCCGCTTTCCTGCATGCATCAACGGAACGTTGTGCGTCTGCCGCCTTTAACGCCAGCGGTTTTTCACAGAACACGGCCTTACCCGCCTTGGCGCAGGCGATGATCTGTTCCGTGTGTAGCGAGTGCGGGGTCGCCAGCACCACGGCTTCAACATCCGGGTCTTGCAACACATCGTTGAGTTCAGTGGAGAGCCGTATGCCATGGCGCGAGGTAAAGTCGCGCACCTCATCGGGTTCCTTGCTCACGCCGCGTATAAAGCACATACGCTCGCTTTTGCCTTGCACGGCGGTGACGATTTTCTGGCCCCACCAGCCTATGCCTACGATGGCGGCGTTGATCATGATGTTGTTCCCGTTTGCGTTCTGAGACACATCGTCCTTACCTATCCCGTCGTTCCAGCGCAGGCTGGAACCCAGTTTGTGAATATGGCGGCGCCATGCGCCGCTCAAGGACGCCCTGGATTCCGGCTTTCGCCGGAAAGACGGTTAAGCACCTGCGAGCATAGTGAATAAACTCGCGTCCATAGCCGTACGATACTTCGCCAGCACCGGCTCCATCGCCTGCGCAAACGCCGCGCGCTCCGCATCCGTCAATTCTACGATTTCATTTTCATGTGGATCAATCTTCCTCAAAATCACATCATCCTCGGCAGCGGCCAATTGGTGTTGATAAGCCGTCGCCTCGACCGCACATTCGTCCAGCGCGTTTTGCACGGCCACCGGTTGCCGTGCATACCGTTGGGCGTTAACGATCATGGCGCTTGCGCCAAAGAAATGCCCGCTCAACGTAATATGGCGATGAAACTTGTGCACGCCAAAGTTGTAGGTGTTGGTGAGCGGGTTATCCTGCGCTTCAAACCGGTCGCCGCCGATTTGCTCGACGAACTCCTTCACGTCGGCGGGTATCGGCACAAAACCCAGCGCCGACAGCGCCTCGCCATGCGATGCGCTCATCTGCGTGCGCATTTTCAGGCCCTGGCAGTCTGCCGGTGTGTGGATCGGGCGCACTCGGTTGGTGAGATGGCGAAAACCGTTGTCCCACAATCCCAGCAAGCGAAACGGCGACGCTTCCTTAAACCGGCGCTTCATATACGCGCCAAATCCATCTTGAAGCGCGCGCTGCACGCTGGGCCGGTCTTTCACCACGAACGGCAGGTCGATCACCGCCAGTTCCGGCACCCAGCGCGTAAAACGCACCGTCGAGATATAACAACAGGCCAGCTCGCCGCTTTCCACCATCAACGGCAAGTCGCCCGATTTGCGGCCCAAGTCGAGCACATTGCCGGTCAACTGAAAATCCAGCGCATTGCCCAACCTCGCGCGCAGCAATTCGCCAAAGCGCGCAGCCGCCTGATTGTGGATGGATGCGGGCTTTTGATAACCGCCGAATTTCAAATTGACCAAGTGAGTGACTCCAGAGAGACGATCCATGCGTGTTATCATTTTCGCACTATTTTCGAGGAGCACTCATTTGCGCCACGTCTTGCACCATTCATCGCTTGCACTCGCGCTAACCATTGCTGCCGCGGCACACGCGCAAAATTTCCCCACGCGCCCGATCCGATTGGTAGTGCCCTTCCCCGCCGGCGGCAATGTCGATACTTACATCCGCCAGCTTGCGCGCCAGATGGAAAGCGGCATGGGCCAGTCACTCGTGGTCGACAACCGCGGCGGCGCCAATGGCATTGTGGGTTGCGACATCGTAGCCAAGGCCGCGCCCGATGGTTACACCATACTCGCCACGTCGATTGCCTTCGCGGTCAATCCGGCAATGTACAAAAAGCTGCCCTACGACAGCGAAAGAGATTTCACTCCCATCACCAACTACGCCAACGGGTTGGGCTATGTTCTGGCCGCACACCCATCGGTGCCCGCGAACAATATCAAGGAAATCATCGCGCTCGCCAAAAAACAAAAGCTGCGCTACGGCTCGGCAGGCATCGGCAACGGCCAGCATCTGGCCGGTGAACTGCTGTCGCAAAAGGCCGGCATTGAACTGCTGCACGTGCCCTACAAAGGTGGCGGGCCGGTGCTGACTGCGGTGCTGGGCGGCGAAGTGCATCTGAACTTCCCCGGCGCGTCGGTGGCGGTGCCGCACGTAAAATCCGGCAAGTTGCGCGGCATTGGCTTCACCGGCGCCAAGCGTATTTCATCGCTGCCGGATTTGCCCACGCTGATGGAGAGCGGACTGCCCGATTACAATTTTGATACCGGCTGGCACGCCATGTTCGCACCGCCCAAAACACCGGCGGTCATCGTCAATCGGTTTCATGCTGAAGTGCGTAAATCGTTCGACGCGAGCAACACGTTGCGCGAAGCCTTCACCAGCACCGGTTATGAGCCGGCCGCCGCATCGCCTGCGGAATTTGACAAGCTGTTCAAGGCGGACTTGAAACGCTTTGCCGCGATCATCAAAGCGGCCAAGATTGAGCCTCAATAAAAATTCAATAAAAACACATACTTACGAATGGATAGCGCACAGCCTGTTGGCATGATCGGCCTCGGCCTGATCGGCACCTCTCTAGACATGAGGCTGTTGCAGGCGGGATTTCCTGTTGCTGGTTTCGACATCGCCGAAGATCGCCGCGCCAACCTCGCGCGGGTGGGCGGCACAGCTTGTGCGACAGCGCGCGAAGTGGGCGAGTGCTGCAAGTTCATCGTGCTGGCCGTGTTCAATACCGATCAGGTGGAATCGGTGGTGGAATCCGCGAATGGCGCAAATCCGGGCAAGGATCATCTGATCATTTGCACCAGCACTTGCGACCCGGATCGAATAGAGGCGCTTGCCCAACGCATGGCGCAACGCGGGTTACGCTTTCTGGAATCGCCGTTGTCCGGCAACAGCGATCAGATCGCCAAGGGCAACGGTGTTGCACTGGTCGGCGGCGATCGCGCGGCCGTGGATACTGCCCTTCCGGTGCTGAACGCGCTGTGCAAGCAAAGTTTTCATCTCGGCCCAGCGGGTTCGGGCGGACGCGCCAAACTCGCCGTCAATCTGGTGGGCGGGTTGAACCGCGCGGTAATGGCCGAAGGTTTGGCGTTCGCGGAATCCATGGGCCTCGAACTCGCACCGTTTCTGGAGGTGATGAAGGGCTCGGCCGTCTACTCACGCGCGATGGACACGCGCGGCATGAAAATGATCGACCGCGATTTCACGCCGCATGCGTGGCTCACCCAGTCACTCAAGGACTTCAAACTGATGCATGAAGTCGCCGCACGCGTGGGGCAGGAGTTGCCGCTCGCCTCGCTCTATACGCAAATCGTGGAAAGCTGCATCGCACACGGCGAAGGCGAGCTGGATAATTCCGTGGTGATTCAGGAATTACGGCGGCGGCGGATCAAACCGGAAAAAGTTCCGGGATCATCATAACGACGCGGATCAGCCCGCACCCGCACGGCATTCCTGCTCCGCCAGCGCACGTTGCAACTCATGCACCTCATGCACGTGCTCACGTATACACGCTTGGCTGATCAAACGCGCCAGATGGTTGTTGGTGCGCGCCAGCGACTGCAACAACTCCTGATTCACCGCCTGCTGAAACTTCCACGCGCCGCGCGCCTCGGCGTTGAGGTAGCGCAGGAATGCCGCACGCGGAATTTCCAGCAAAGTTGCCGCCTCGCGCGCAGTGGCGGACATGCTGTGCGGCTGGTCCTCGATTAACCCGAGTATGCCGCACAGCCGCCCCGGCCCGAGGATGCCAATGCGGCGCTGTTCACAATCATGCGCACGGCTGATTTCCAGCGCGCCGCGCACCACCACGTAACACGCCTCGCTCGCGGCGCCCGCCTCGAACAGCACAGCGCCGCGCGGCAGATCGAAGACCTGCGACACCTGCAACAGTTCGTCAAGCTCGACATCATCAAGCGACCTGAGCGCAGACAACAGCCGCAGAAACGCGCGATAGTCAAAACCGCACGGCTGGCGATCTGCAGGTTGACTGGCGGCGGCGCGCGCCGTCCCGAAAACCGGCGCCGGGATGATGCCCGCATCGCCCGCACCGTTTGCCAATATCCTGCCATTCAGCTCTCGCAACCGCTGGCACAACGCAAGCGTGATGCGGTGATTGATCGCCAGCACCGCGCGATTACCCTGTGCGATCAACAGTCGAAACGCATCGCGCTCCATGGAAAGGCACGCCGTGGGCTCGCTCGCCACCACGCTAGCCGAACGCACACCACTATCAAGCAGCGCCATCTCACCCAGCACACTGCCCGGCCCCAGTTCGCCCACCACGGTTTCACCACCGCCGGGCAACACACTGATCACGCGCGCGTGACCGTGCTCCATGATGAGCGCAGTGTCGGCGGCCTGCCCCTGCT
>SYEN01000286.1 GCA_005800795.1 Burkholderiales bacterium
CAGCAACGCGGCGAATTGCTCCGGCGATGAGATCAGCGGCTCCAGCCCCTGCGAGGTAAGCCGCTCCACCACGTCGGGTGCTGCCAGCATGCGCGCCATCTCGCTGGAGATTTTGTCCACGACATCCTTTGGCGTGCCCGCCGGCGCGAACATCCCCGTCCAACCCGATATGTCGAACGCGGGCAAACCCGCCTCGGCAAACACCGGCACCTGCGGCAACGCGGACACGCGGGTCTTGCCGGTGATGGCGATCGGCCTTAACCGGCCGCTCCGGATATGCGGCATCACGGTAATGGTGACGTGAAACGACAACTGCAATTGCCCGCTGATGAGGTCAATCGTGGCCGGCCCCGCACCTTTGTACGGCACATGCAGCATCTTGATGCCCGCCAGATTACACAGCAGCTCGCCCGCGAGATGATTGGTATTGCCCGTGCCGGACGAGCCATAGGCAAGTTGCCCCGGCTTGGCTTTGGCCAGTGTAATCAACGCCTGCAAAGTGGAAACCGGCAACGCGGGATTCACTACCAGCGTCTGCCGTGAGCGGGCGATGGTGGCGATCGGCGCAAAGTCGCGAATCGGGTCGTACGGGGTGGCAAACAAACTGGAGTTCACCACATGCGGCGTGCCCGCTACCAGTATCGTGTAGCCATCCGGCGCGGCCTTGGCCACGACGTGGGTGCCGATAATGCTGTTGCCGCCGGGGCGATTCTCGACCACCGTGGGCTGGCCCCAGCGTTCCGACAGCTTTTGTGCCGATAGGCGGGTGAGCGGATCGAGGCTGCCGCCCGGCGGGAAGGGCGTGATGAAGTGGATGGCTTTTACGGGATAGGTGGTTTGCGCAGCGGCGATGCTGTTTATGGCGATCATCGCCATGAACAGCAAACCCATTCGAAGCGCGTCGTTCGCACGACTATCACGCGAAAACATGTAAATCGTAAGTATGTGATTTAATTAATATTTTTATTTTCTGGTTTCCCGGAATTACTTCGGCACGCCAAACTCGCGCCGGCACACTTCCGCCAGCGCCGCCACGCCCTGATGAATTTCTTCATGGGTGGGGCTGGCAAAACACAGCCGCATGCGGTTACGGCCATAGGCTTTGTTTACCGACCACTCGGCGCCGGGATTGATCGCGACGCCTGCCGCGAGCGCCGGTTGATAGAGTTTTTGCGTATCGACATTTTCCGGCAGCGTAACCCACAAAAAGATGCCGCCCTGCGCGTCGTCGAACTTCGCCGCGTCGCCGAAATGTTCCTTCACCGATTCCATCAGGGTTTCGAGCTTGGCACGCAAACCCTTGCGCAACGCCGGAACGTGCTTGTTGAAATGCTTGACGCAGAACTCGGCGAGGACCATCTGCTCGAGCGCGCCTGAACCGCCATCGGTCTTCAGCGGCAAAATGCGCGACATCACCGCCCACGGGGCAACGATGAAACCCACCCGCAGCGCAGGCGCAATCGACTTGGAAAACGAGCCGACATGAATCACGTTCTGATTCTGGCTCATCGCGTACAGCGCAGGCGGACGCACACCCGACCAGATCAGATCGGCGTAACAATCGTCCTCGAATATTGGCACGCCATGCGCCGCAGCCAGCCGCAGCATTTCCTCGCGCCGCGCCGCCGGCATGATGGTGCTGGTGGGGTTTTGCACTGTCGGGATGGTGTAAATGAATTTCGCGCGCACGCCCTTCTTCTTCAGGTCGTCCAGCGCGTTCGACAATAAATCCATACGCATGCCGTCTCCGTCGAGCGGAATGCCGATGATGGTGACGCCCAGCCGGTTAAGCCGGTTGATGGTGCCTTGATAACAATCCTGCTCGATGATTACGGTGTCGCCGCGTTCCAGCAGTGTGGCGTTCACGAGGTCGAGCGCCTGCAAGGAACCTGACGTGATCAGAATATCGTCCGCTGTTGCCTTAATGCCGGCATCGGCCTTTAATTTGCCGGAGAGAAATTCACGCAAAGGGCGATAACCCTGCGGCCCGCTGTGCAAACCGTACGTCGACATCGTGCGGCCCTCGCGCTTTAACACCGCTTCGGCGGCGGCAGTCAATTCCTCCAGCGGCAGGCGGTCGGCATCATTATTGCCGCCGGTGAAATCAAACTTGACTCGGCCCGTCCAGCGCACTGCGGCGGGGGGCAAGGTCTTGGGAAAGAATGAGGAGAAATCAAAGGCTGTGGCAGACATGGGGTTCGCGCTCCGATGAAAATAATAAGTATGCGTAAGAGTGTTTACGGCGGCGGCGCAGATCGGCGGGCTGGCGGTTAATATCCCTGCGCCCGATCTACCACGCCCTTGAGCGCTTCACCCGCAAGCAGCCGCCGTGCGTTCTCGGCAAACAAGTCGGCCACTGCCGCCGTGCGATCCGGGTGGCCGCCACCGAGGTGCGGCAGCACGAGTATGCCTTCGGTCTGCCAGAACGGGTGTGTGGCGGGCAGCGGCTCCTCGCGGAACACGTCCAGCACCGCGCCGGCAATGGTCTTGGCCTTCACCGCAGCAATAAGGTCCGCATCCACGATCAGCGCGCCACGCGCGAAGTTCAGCAGCCATGCGTTGGGCTTCATCGCCTTCAAGCGGCTGGCGTTGATGGAGTTCTCGGTTTCGGCTGTCGAGGGCAGCAGCAGCAAAACAAAGTCCGACGCACCCAGCACTTCGTCGGTCGCTTCCTGCGAATACACTTTGGCCACGTGCGGCAGCCGCTCGGGCCGGCGCTTGGTGCCGATCACGCGCATTTCCAGCGCCTCGGCCTTGCGCGCCAATTCCTGCCCGATGGCGCCCAGCCCAAGGATGCCGAGCGTCTTGCCCGCCAAAGCGATCGACTGGCGCCTCGCCCAATGGCTGTTGCGCTGATCGAGCGCGATGGCTGCGTACGGTTTGGTCAGATGAAAAATCGCGCCAAGAATGTTTTCCGGCATCGAAACGCGGTGCGTACCACGCGCGCAGCACAACGGCACATCATGCCGCAAATTGGGACTGGCAAGCCATGCATCCACGCCCGCTGTCATCGCCTGCACATAGCGCAGCTTGGACATCAGCTTCAGGACAGGCGCCGGTCGCGAGCCGGCGAACAACTCCGCGCGCGCCGCCAGATCTTCGGGCACCGTTTGATCCACCTTGAAACTGTGCAAATCGATCTTGTCGGCAAGTCCGGCACGGGCCAGCGCCTGCTCAAACAGTTTGGCTTCGTTCAACCACACAATACCAACGGGCTTGCTCATGAGTTCGTCCTTGCGCTGCTCAGGGTAAGGAGGGATCGTATCAGGGATTGACGTTTACCCCAGGGCCACCGCCGGCAACGGCGACATCGCGTAGCCTGCCTCAATCAGTTCAACAGCGGCGGCGTTGTCGGCCAAATCCGCTATGGGAGGCAGTCCTTCGCGCACGCGCCGCAGCGTGTCGCGCACATATTCCGGGTAGAAAAACACGTTGGTGAGTTTCATCTCGCGGGTGGTGCGCTGCCGGTCGTTGGTGACAATTTCAAGCAGGCTGTTGTCGCGCGCGGTGAAGTAATGTTTTTCGGTGCGTATACTGTAATGCATATCGAACACCGAGTTCGGCGCGGGATAGAGATAACCGGTTTCGACCATGCAGCTGGCGCCGCCGCCCTGCATCAACAAAATGGCGTGATCCTCTATGGTCAGACCGGCAGCGCGGTTGGACATCATCGCGCCGGTAACTTTCAACTCCGCAT
Organism: Burkholderiales bacterium; assembly: GCA_005800795.1. Classification (GTDB taxonomy): domain Bacteria; phylum Pseudomonadota; class Gammaproteobacteria; order Burkholderiales; family SG8-41; genus UBA5216. Next base: position 3,698 of record SYEN01000286.1, read on the forward strand.
TGTTCAGCAGCACGCGGCACAGATCAACAAAATGGATGCCGAGATTGAGTAACGGCCCGCCGCCCGAAATCGAGCGGTCGATCACCCATTCGACGTTCTGCTGGTAATAACGATCCACCATGCCGCCAACAAATTTAAACGACAGATATTGAATCTGTTCGCCGGCCGCAATCTCACGGATGGCCGCGATGATCGGGCAATAGCGCACCACCAGCGGCACGGCTACGAATACCTTGGCGGCAGCGGCACGGCGTGCAATGTCGTGCGCCTCGGCCGCCGTGCGCGCGCAGGGCTTCTCGATGGAAAACGGGATGCGGCTGTCGATCAGGAACCGCGCTTCATCCGCCATTTCGTTGTGGCGGCCCAGCACAAAGGCGAAATCCGGTTTCAGCTTCGCGCACATCTCGCGGTAATCGGTAAACACCGGGCATTTCGCCTTGGTGGCCAAAGGCGCAGCGCGCATGGCGTCGGGATCGCTGACGCCGACGATGGTGGCCTCCTCCATCTCCAGCACCGGCTCGGAATAGAAAGGAGTGTGCCAGTGGGAGACGCCGATCAGGACGATGCGCATGATTTTGCCTTCCCCAAGTCAGCGTACGAAACCAATCATCAAACCTCGCCAAAATGTATCCGCCGGTAAGGCGCCGAAGGAATCTTGTCATCCACATGCAAGTCCCACAACTCGGCAGATGCTTGCGCGTCGTACGCGGCAAACAACGCCTTGAGCCGTCCCAACGTGTTGACTTTCTCGCCACGCAAGCCAAAGCCGCGCGCAATCGCCGCGATGTCGCCGCGCCCGTGCACGGACTCTTGCGGGTTATAGCCCTGCGCGCGAAATTTGTGCACCTCGGCGCCGTAGCCGCCGTCGTTAACCGCGCAGATCAGCATTCGGATACCCTGACGGCGCAGGGTTTCGAGTTCCTGGATGTGCATCATCAGGCTGCCGTCGCCTTCGATCAGCATCACTTTGCCGTCGTTGCGCGCGGCGGCTACCCCTATGGCCACCGCGAGCGCCGAACCAATCGCACCGAAGTCATTGATCACATGGATATTTTCGGCTTTTCGCCCATAAAAATGCGTGACTGTGATGCCAGCAAAGTGTGCGCCGCCGCACACCACTGTCCAGTCCTTGGGGATCGCCGCATCGAGTTCGAGCATCGCCGGACGTGGATCCACCACCTCAGCCTGCACCAGAAATTCCTTGCTGTCGGGCCGCGCAGCCGTCGCCGCGATTTGATTCACCAGCATGGGTGTGCGCGCGCCGCTTGACGATACGTTACCCGCTGTCAGCTTTGCCAGCACCGCATCGGCGGTGGCCTTGGCATCCGCGCGTATGTGCATGTCGGCCACGCGCAAACCCTGATACAGACCGCGCGGATTAAGATCGATCTGCACCGTCCTGGCATTCGGATAAAGATATCCGGCTTCGGTAGTGTAGTGGCCCAGCCCCGCGCCCACGCCAATCAGCAGATCACACTCGGCGAACTGCTCGCGCGCCAAGGGACTCGCATACGCGCCCGCCACACCAATGCCGTAACGATGGTGATCGAACAAGCCTTTCGCAAACAGCGAGGTCGCCAGCAACGCGCCACAGCGGTCGGCCAGCGCTTCCAGCGAGGGTGCCGCGCCCGAACGGATACAACCACGCCCGGCAAGAATAATCGGGCGCTTGGCCTCGGCGATCATGGCCGCGAGTTTATCCACCAGCACCGGATCAGGTGCCGGGCGCTGTTGCGTGGGCATCAGTTCGGTCGAAGGCGAATACTCCGCGCCCCACGGAAACGGCTGCTTCTGCAAATCAAGCGGCACGCCCAGCACCACGGGGCAGCGCTCCTGCCGCGCCGTGTAAAACGCCTCGCGCACGGTGTCGAGCATGCGATCGACGCTTTTCACCGGCAGATAACGCGCGCCGGTGGCGGTGGCAAGCGGCCCCAGCTCCAACTGCTGCACGTACCACGCGGCGGAAGTCGGCGAATCGCCCGCAAACACCAGCAGCGGAATGCTGCCGCGCGCGGCAGTGGTCAGCGCGGTCATGATCTGTGTGAAACCCGGCCCGCAGGTGACGGTGGCGACACCGAGCTTGCCGGTTTGGCGCGCGTAACCATCCGCCATTGCCACCGCGCAGTGCTCGTGGCGTGCATGCACAAGGCGCACGCCATACTTTTGCGCCATGATCGTGCCCCAATACATATTGGCATCGCCCAGCAGCGCGAACAACGTATCCACGCCCTCCGCGACAAATGCTTGTGACAGGACTTCATAACCGGTTGGATCGCTCATGGGTGCTCCTTACGAAAAATTGAATTCAATTTGATAACATCTCCACCGTCGTTCCCGCGAAGGCGGGAACCTGTAACACAAGTGCCATCGCAACCACCGCATGGATTCCCGCCTGCGCGGGGATGACAGTTTAAGTTTTGCTGCGTGTATCGCGCTAATACCGCAATGCAGTAGTCAATACGAATTTCTTGAATAGCCGCAACTTACTTCTTCAATAAATCCTTGGCGCCATCAATCAGAGCCCGCCCCAAGATCTTCGCACCTGACGCCGCCTCGGCCTGTTGCGGCACCCCTTCGACACCCGCGCGCCGTTGCTCGATCACGCGCCCGATGTTCGTAGCGAACTCACCCAGTAGCGCCTTGGCCACATGCACGCCGCCCGCCGAAGCGAACATTTCCAGCGGCCCGGCAACCTCAAAACCACCCGCTAGCGTGACATAGGTTGTTTCCGCACCCGCCGCACCGTGAATAGCCGTCACATCGAACCGCGCACGCGCACGCGAGGCACCACGCTGGTCGATGCCACGCGCTTCGATCAGACAGCGTTTCACCGGATGATCATAGGTAAGTTTCGCCTCGCC